>NZ_JAEIJE010000010.1:0-171457 GCF_016772095.1 Comamonas sp. NyZ500
TTCATGCTCATCTTGACGTTGGCGATGTCCACACCCGTGCCGTCCGACTTCACGCGGACCTTGACGTTGTAGTCCACGACACGCTTGACGGGTACAAGGATTTTCATGAGAAAGCTCTTTCCTGGTTTTGAAGAGTGAAAGGCTTAGCGGGCCAGGCCCGCGAGCCGCTCGTTGATCAGTGCATGGGCCTGGTCCATGATGCCGGTGATCAGCTGCGCAACCGTAGGCACATCGTGGATCAGGCCCGCAACCATGCCGCAAGACCAGACGCCCGCGTCCATGTCGCCGTCGTGCATGATGCGCGGATAGACGCCGGCCACTTCGGGCGCAATGTCGGCAAAGGTGATGGCCGCGCCCAGCTCGCGCTCTTTTTGCAGCAGGCGCTCGGTGGCGGAGTTGGTCAGCACGCGCTCGGTGTTGCGCAACGGGCGCATGACCAGACGGGTGTCGAGCTCGCTGGCCGCCACGATGGCCTGCTTGACCTTGTCGTGCACGGGTGCCTCTTTCGTGGCGATGAAGCGCGTGCCCATGTTGATGCCTTCGGCGCCCAGCGCCAGCGCGGCCACCAGGGAGCGGCCGTCGGCCATGCCGCCCGAAGCGACAAAGGGAATCTTCAGTTCTTCGGCAGCGCGCGGCAGCAGGATGAAGTTGGGGATGTCGTCCTCGCCCGGATGGCCGCCGCATTCGAAGCCGTCCACGCTGATGGCATCGCAGCCGATGGCCTCGGCCTTGAGCGCATGACGCACCGAGGTGCACTTGTGAATCACCTTGATGCCGGCTTCCTTGAGCGCGGGCAGCCATTTCTGCGGGTTGTTGCCGGCCGTCTCGACCACCTTGACTCCGCCTTCGATAATGGCCTTGACATAGCCCGGGTAGTCAGGCGGGTTGACCGAGGGGAGAAAGGTCAGGTTCACGCCAAAGGGCTTGTCCGTCATCTCGCGGCAGCGCGCGATCTCGCGCGCCAGCAACTCGGGCGTGCGCTGGGTCAGGCCAGTGATGATGCCCAGGCCGCCCGCGTTGGAGACGGCGGCGGCCAGCTCGGCCAGGCCCACATGGTGCATGCCTCCCTGGATGATGGGGTGCTCTATGCCAAAGAGTTCGGTGATGCGTGTCTTCATGTCCTTGTCACTCCACTGCAATGCCCTTGTCGCGGATCAGCTGGCCCCAGCGCGTGTAGTCCTGCTGGATGCGCTGGCCCAGCTGGGCGGGATTCTGGAAAGTGGCGATGGCGCCCGCGTGGAGCAGCTTGCTCTGGACATCCTTGTCGGCCAGTATCTGCTGGACTTCGGAGGCGATGCGCTCGACCACCGCCTTGGGCGTGCCCTTGGGCGCGAGCAGACCGCCCCAGGAAACGGCGTCATAGCCCTTGATGCCCTGCTCGGCAATGGTCTTGATGTCGGGCAGCATGCTCACGCGCTGGGGCGAGCCCACGGCGATGGCTCGCAGCTTGCCTGCCTGAATATGAGGCAGCGCGGCCACGAGGTCGGCATACATGATGGGCACCTGGCCGCCGATGGTGTCGGTGATGGCGGGCACGCCGCCCTTGTAGGGCACATGCTGCATGTCGAAGCCGGCCATCTGCTTGAGCAGTTCCATGCTCAGGTGGCCAAAGCTTCCGGCGCCCGAGCTGGTGTAGTTGAGCGCTGATTTCTGAGCCTTGGCGTGGGCGATCAGGCTCTTGAGATCGGTGACATCGGGCAAAAGCGTGGGATTGACCACGATGACGATGGGCAGGTCATAGACCGTGGCCACGGGCGCGAAATCCTTGACGGTGTCGTAGCCGGCCTTCTTGTACAGATGGGGGGCCAGCAGCGTGGGCGTGGCCAGCATCATCAGCGTGTAGCCGTCGGCCGGACTCTTGGCGACCTGCACGGCCGCGATGGAGCCCGAGGCGCCGGGGCGGTTTTCCACCACCACGGTCTGCTTGAGGCGCTCGCCCAGCTTCTGGCCCACGATGCGCGATGCCGTATCGGTAGGGCCACCGGCCGGAAAAGGCACGACCAGGCGCAGCATCTTGGCTGGCCAGTCGGTCTCGGCCAGTGCGCCGCCGGCCAGGCCGGCCAGCAACGGCGCTGCGGCCAGGGCCAGAACGCTGCGCCGGCTGGTGCAGGCCTTAAGTGCGGGATTGCGCTTGTGCATGTAGTCTCCTGTCAAAGCTGTCTCAGCAGTCGTCGGTGGTGGCCCACTGCCGCAGGCCGTAAAAATCAGTCATTCAGTGATCCATGGCGCTGCGCGCCACCCACTGCCCATGAATCCGGCATGTCCCAAGGCGAGGGACACCGAGGAAGGGCCTACGCCGGCCGCGCCGCCCCGCGCCGAGGGTGTCGTCCCCCTCCCGCGAAGCGAGAGAGGGCGCCGTGCACACGGGGGAAGGCGCGGGGCCGCCCAGGCGAAGCGACTCAGGGGGTTCAATCAAGCTTGGCGCCGGCCTGCTCGACCAGCGCTTTCCAGATCGGCATATCGCGCTGGTAGTTGTCGCGGAAAGCCTGGGGACTGTTCATCATGGGTATGAAGCCGGCGCCCGCGATGCGCTCCAGCACCTTGGGGTCCTTGATGATTTCGCGCAGGTGGCCGTAGAGCTGGTCCACGACCTCCTTGGGCGTGCCTGCGGGTGCGCCCATGGCCACCCAGCCGAAGATGGAGTAGGCGTCGTCATGCACGCCCTGCTCGTAAATGGTGGGCAGCTTGGGCAGGATGTCCATGCGCTCCTTGCCGGTCACGCCGATGGCCTTGAGACGGCCAGAATCGATGAAAGGCTTGGTGTTGAGAGCGCTGGAAAAGCACAGCTGCAGCTGACCGCCGATCAGTTCCTGGATCATGGGTGCCTCGCCCTTGTAGGCGGCATGGTTCATGTCGGCATCCATGGTCTTGCTCATATAGGCACCGGCCAGATGGGCATACGAGCCCACGCCCCAGGACCCGTACGAGAGCTTGCCCTTGTGCGCCTTCACATAGGCCAGCAGCTCCTTCATATTGTTCGCCGGCACCGAAGGATGGACGACTAGCGTGACGGGCGCTGCGGCGATCTGGCTGATCAGCGCGATGTCTTTTTGCGGGTTGTAGGGCAGCTTGGTGTAGAGGAACTGGTTGATCAGCATGGAGGTGCTGAGCGAGACCATCAGCGTGTGGCCATCGGGTGCGGCCTTGGCCACGGCCTCGGTGCCGAGGATGCCGGCCGCGCCGCCGCGGTTGTCGATGACCACGGGCTGGCCCAGGCGCTTGGCCAGGACCTCGCCGATGGTGCGCGCGATGATGTCGGTGGCGCCGCCCGCGTTGAAGGGCACGACCACGCGGATGGGCTTTGCGGGCCAGGCCGGCTTGCCTGCCTGCGCGAGGGCGCTGCCGGCGCCCGTGGCCAGCAGGCTGCCGCCGCCGATGGCGGCCAGCCCTTGCAGAAGATCGCGGCGTGTGACTGGGATGCTCATGGTTTGTCTCCTATGAAGTCGCTGTCTTTATCTGCCGTCTTGCGCGGCCTTTAATCTTGCTTTTGAGTTATTTATGGCTCTAGAAGATGTCCGCGGCCTGTGAGCCTGACACGGCCCAACAGGGACACCGAGCAAGGGCCGCCCCCGCAGCGAGGGTGTCGTCCCCTCCCGCGAAGCGAGAGAGGGGAAGCCGCACAGCGGCTCAGGGGGTGCTTCATGAAGGCTCCTGGGGCAGCGTGAGAACGCCCTTGGCTTGCAGGTCCTGCAGTTGCGCATCATCGAGCGTCAGCAGGCGCTGCAGCACTTCTCGCGTGCCCTCACCCAGCGTGGGCGGTGCATGGCGGATGGGCAGACGCTGTCCGTCCAGGCGGTAGGGCGGCGCGAACACGGGCGTGGTGCCGACCACGGGATGGGGCATGTCGCGCAGCAGCCCGCTGCGGCGCGTGCGCTCGCTGGTCAGGGCCTCGTGCAGGCCGGCCACACGGCCGCAGGGAATGCCTGCAGCCGTCAGGCGCTCCAGCAGCAGATCGCGCGGGAAGCTGCCAATCAGTGCCTTGAGCATGGGCAGCAACTCCAGCCGGTTCCTGGCCCGGTTGACATTGGTGGAGAAGCGCTGGTCCTCGACGATGTCGGGGCGCATGATGACTTGACGGCAGAACTTGTCGAACTGGCTGTTGTTGCCCACGGCAATGATCAGCGGGCCGTCGGCGGCTTCGTACATGCCGTAAGGCACGATGGAGGGGTGGGCATTGCCGTAGCGCTCGGGGTCGTGCCCCAGTTGCAGGGCATCCAGGCCGTAGTAGCCGGTGACCGTGATGCCGCTGTCGTACAGCGCCATCTCTATGAGCCGGCCCTTGCCCGTGCGCTCGCGGCGGAACAAGGCGGCCAGCACGGCCTGGGCTGCATACATGCCGGTTACCAGATCCACCACGGCCACGCCGAATTTGAGCGGCGGCATGCCTGCCTCGCCGTTGAGCGCCATCAGGCCCGCCTCGCCCTGGATCACCAGATCGTAGCCGGGGCGCTTGGCCTCGGGGCCGCTGCTGTCATAGCCAGCCACTGCGCAATAGATCAGGTCGGGCTTGATGGCCTTGAGCTGCTCGTAGCCCAGACCCAGCTTCTCGGCGCCGCCGGTCTTGAAGTTGTGGATGAGCACGTCGAACTGAGGCAGCAGTTCATGGAGGATCTTCACGCCCTCGGGCGTTTGCAGATCCAGCGTGATGGACCGCTTGTTGCGGTTCATGCTGTTGTAGTAGGTGGTCTCGGTCTTGCCGATACGAATGCCCCAGTCACGCGTGTCGTCGCCGCGGCCCGGGTGCTCGACCTTGACCACCTCGGCGCCGAAGTCGGCCAACACCATGCCGCACAGCGGCCCGGCGAAGACGCGGGACAGATCGAGTACCTTCACTCCCTCCAGCGGGAAGTCGATGTCCTGGTTCTGTTCGGTATTGCTGTCGGCCATCTGCCTTGTCTCCTTGGAAAATCTTGGTTTGTTGAGCGCTCAAGCACGCAATTTGCTGAAGTCGGCGCTGCGCTTTTCGAGAAAGGCGGCAATGCCTTCACGGGACTCTTCGCTGCCCTGGGAGCGCACCATGTGCTGTGCCTCCAGCTCCAGCTGCTGCTCCAGCGTGTTGCGCGGTGCCTGGCGGCACAGGTCCTTGATCAGGGCCGTGGCCTGGTCCGGGCCGGTCGCGATCTGGGCGGCCAGCGCAACGGCATCGGCCAGAGCCTGGCCGGGCTCGGCCAGGCGATTGACGGGGCCCAAAGCGTGCATGCGTTCGCCGCTGATGCGCTCGCCGGTCAGGCACAGCTCGGTCAAGACCTGCCGCGAAACGAACTCGGCCAGAAAGGCCGTGGCGCCGCCGTCGGGCGTCAGACCCACTTTCACATAGGCCACGGAGAACAGGCTGTCGCGGGCGGCCACCAGCATATCGCAGGCCAGTGCCAGCGACAGGCCAGCGCCGGCCGCCGCGCCTTCGACGGCAGCGATGACAGGCTTGGGACAGTCGCGCACGGCGCGAATCAGGTCGTGCAGGCCTTCAAGCTTTTCTCGGCGCTGCTCCACGGGCAGTTCGCGGCGCCTGGCCAGTTGGCGCAAATCGCCACCGGCGCAGAAATGCCCGCCCTCGCCCGTGAGCACGACCGCGCCCACACTGGCGTCAGCCGCAGCCTCCGCCAGCGCGGTCGTGACGGCCGCGTAGAACGCGGGCGACAACGCATTGCGCGCAGCCGGGTTGTTATTGCTCAGCACCAGCACGGCAGCTTCGCGGCGGGTCAGCAGGACTTCACTCATCTTCGTTCTCCAGTTTTAGGCAGCACTTACCGCCTGTAGCCGACCCACTCCGCCAGGGACAGCCCGCCGGCCGCGCCGCAGCGAGGCTGTCGTCCCCCTCTCCTAGCGCGCAGCGCGTAGAGAGAGAGAGGGGGAAGGCGCGAAGCGACTCAGGGGGGAGCTCATTTCAGCTCAAGGCCATGAAACGCGCCAGATGATGGTCCTCGTCGCCAAACTGGTGGTCGATCATGATCAGTCGCTTGGCGTAATGCGCCAGCGGCAGCTCCCAGGTCATGCCGATGCCGCCATGCATCTGTATGCTTTCCTCGGCCACCAGGGTCCCCACCGAGCCCACGGTGTACTTGGCGGCAGACAGCATCTTCTCGCGCTGCGTGCCCTGGACGTTGTCGATGGCATCGGCCGCATTGATGACGGTGGAACGCACCTGCTCCACCTCCAGCAACAGATCGGCCATGCGGTGCTGCAGCGCCTGGAAGCTGCCGATGGCCACGCCGAACTGCTTGCGCGTCTGCAGATACTCCAGCGTGTTCTGCTTGGCTACATCCATGGCGCCCAGCGCCTCGGCAGCCAGCGCCAGCAAGGCAAAGCCCTGAACATGCTCGAGCACGCCATGGCCCTGGCCCTCGGCACCCAGCAGCACATCCCCGGCCAGCTGCACATTCTCGAAAGTCAGCTCGGCGGCGCGGCCGCCTTCCATGCGGCTATAGCCGCGCTTGGCGATGCCGGAGGCCTTGCCGTCGACCAGGAACAGGCTGATGCCGGCAGTATCGAACATGCCACCTGCGGTGCGCGCGGACACCAGCAGCAGATCGGCTTTCTCGCCAAAGGCGACCACGCTCTTGGCGCCGTTGAGCACCCAGCCCGTGGCGGTCCTGGCCGCCGTGGCCGTGACCTTGTTGAGCTCGTAGTGGCTGCCCGGTTCGTCGTGCGCCAGAGCGGCGATCGCGCTGCCGGCGATGATGTCTTCCAGCTGGCGCTTTTGCGCTTCGGTGCCTGCCGCAATCAGGGCCTGGCCCACGACCAGCGCGCCCAGCAAGGGCTCGGCCACCAGGCCACGGCCCAGTGCCTCGAACACCACGCTGATGTCAAAGCCCGAGCCGCCAAAGCCGCCCTCCTCTTCGGGGAACAGCGCGCCGATCGCACCCAGCTCGGCAAATTGCGCATACAGCGCGGGGCTGTGACCTTCTGCCCCATAGGCCAAATGGTTGCGCTGTTCGATACCGTACTGCTCAGAAACAAAGCGGTTCAGGCTGTCCGCCAGCATGCGGCGGTCTTCGGTGTGTGTGAAGTTCATGACAAATTCTCTCTACCCAATCGAACGAATCGGTGTCGCATGCCACCGCCCGGTTCGCCAGGGACGCCCTGCAAGGGCCGCCCCGCAGCGAGGGCGTCGTCCCCCCGGGGGGAAGGCGCGCAGCGACTCAGGGGGGTGGACATTTACAAGCCCAGAATCATCTTGGAGATGATGTTCTTCTGGATTTCGTTGGAGCCGCCGAAGATCGACAGCTTGCGGTAGTTGAAGTAGTTGGCCGAGGCCGTGGCGGCTTCGTCGATACCGCCCAGGGGCGCCTGGTCATAGCCTTCGTACTGGGCCTCGTCGATATAGGGCACGGCATACACGCCCATGGCGCGGCGGATCAGCGACAGGATCTCCTGGCGGATCTCGGTGCCGCGGATCTTCAGCATGGAGCTCTCCGCACCGGGCACGCCGCCACCGGCAACGGCCGCGATCACGCGCAGATTGGTGGTCTTCATGTTCTCAAGGTCGATCTCGACACGGGCCATGCGGGCCGCGAACAGCGGGTCCTGGTTCAGCGGCTGGCCGTTCTTGTGCACCTTGGCGGCGATGACCTTGAGCTTGGCCAGGGCCGAGATGCAAAAGCCCACGCCCGCAATGCCGGTGCGCTCGTAGGTCAGCAGATACTTGGCATAGGTCCAGCCCCGGTTTTCCTCGCCCACCAGGTTCTCGGCCGGCACCTTCACATCGGTGAAGAAGACTTCGTTGACTTCCTTGTCGCCGTCCAGCGTGCGGATGGGACGCAGCTCCACGCCGGGGCTGTTCATGTCCACCAGCAAAAAGCTGATGCCGGCCTGGGCCTTGGCCTCGCGGTTGGTGCGCACCAGGCAAAAGATCATATTGGCGTGCTGACCCTGGGTGGTCCAGGTCTTCTGGCCGTTGACGATGTAGAAGTCTCCATCGCGCACGGCCGTGGTCTTCACCGAGGCCAGATCGGAGCCCGCGCCGGGCTCGGAATAGCCCTGACACCACCAGTCCTGCCCGCTCAGAATGCGCGGCAGCCAGTACTTTTTTTGCTGCTCGTTGCCGTACTTGATCAGCACCGGCCCCAGCATGTTCACGCCGAAGGGCACGATGCGCGGGCCGCCCGCCAGGGCGCACTCGGTGTCGAAGATGAACTTCTCGACCGCCCCCCAGCCCGGACCGCCATGCTCCTGGGGCCAGTGATTCGCATACCAGCCGCGCTCGTTGAGAATGGCATGCCATTCATCCTGATCAGCCTTGCTCAGGCGCTGTCCGGCCTTGACCTTGGCCGAAATATGCTTGGGCAGCTTTTCCTTGAGAAAACTCTGCACCTCGGCGCGAAACGCCTCTTCCTGGGGGGTGAATTGCAAATCCATTGCTATTTCCTGGTAATCCATGGCGCAGCGCGCCTTTGCAGCCTCTGACACCGGCACGCTCTGAACCAGAGGCGCCGAGCAAGAGCCGTCTCGCAGCAAAGGCGTCGTCCCCCTCCCGAAGAGAGAGGGGGAAGCGGCGCCAGCCGCTCAGGGGGTGTTTAGAAAATCTCGAACAGGCCCGCAGCGCCCATGCCGCCGGCGATGCACATGGTCACCACGCCGTACTTGACCTTGGGGTTGCGGGCCTTGCGGCGCTGGCCTTCAAGCAGGATGTGGCCGGTCAGGCGTGCACCCGTCATGCCGAAGGGGTGGCCGATGGCAATCGCGCCGCCGTTGACGTTGAGGCGCTCGTTGGGAATGCCCAGCTGACGCTGGCAATACAGGGCCTGCGAGGCAAAGGCTTCGTTCAGCTCCCAGAGGTCGATGTCATCCACCGTAAGGCCGTGGCGCTTGAGCAGCTTGGGCACGGCAAACACCGGGCCGATGCCCATCTCGTCAGGCTCGCAGCCGGCCACGGCGAAGCCGCGGAAAGCGCCCAGGGGCTTGAGGCCCAGGCGCTCTGCCAGCCTGGCCTCCATCACCACGCAGGCGCTGGAGCCGTCGGACAGCTGCGAGGCATTGCCGGCCGTGATGAAGTTGCCAGGGCCCTTCACAGGCTCCAGCTTGGCCAGTCCCTCCAGCGTGGTGCTGGCGCGGTTGCAGTTGTCCTGCGTGGCCACCACGTCGCGGTAGGTGACTTCGCCGGTTTCCTTGTTCTTCTCCATCATGCGTGTGGAGCAGGCAATGATCTCGTCCTTGAACAGATCGGCGGCCTGGGCCGCAGCCGTGCGCTGCTGGCTTTGCAGCGAGAACGCATCCTGGTCTTCACGCGTGATGCCATAGCGCTTGGCCACCACATCGGCGGTGTCGATCATGGCCATGTACAGCTCGGGCTTGTGCTCCACCAGCCAGGGGTCCATGTCGGTGGGCAGATTGTTGCCGGCCCGGATGCCGGAGATGGTTTCGATACCGCCGGCCAGCATCACGTCCACGCCCTCGGCCACGACGCGCCCCGCCGCGATGGCGATGGATTGCAGACCCGAGGCGCAAAAGCGCGTGATGGTGGTGCCGGCGATCGACAGCGGCAGCCCGGCGCGCAACACGGTCTGGCGACCCAGATTGCGGCCCTGGAAACCGTCGGGGTTGCCGCAGCCCAGAATCAGGTCCTCGATCATTTCGGGATCGACACCCGAGCGCTCCACCGCCGCCTTGACGGAGAAAGCAGCCAGTTGGGCGGCAGGAGTGATGTTGAACTCGCCACGATGCGACTTGGTCAGCGGTGTGCGGGCGGTGGAAACGATAACGGCTTCACGCATGGTGCTTGTCTCTGTGAATGTTGAAAACTATTTTTGATAGCTGTCTTCGCTTGTCATTCATTGCTTTCAGATACTTTCCATACTGAAAACCATACAAATAAAGCGCTAGCAGCTACTTTTTTAAATTAACCGGGCGATAAAAACTGGCGCACTCCAAGCGCGAGACGCCGAGCAAGAGCCGCCTCGCGGCGGGGCCGCCCAGGCGATGGCGTCGTCCCCCTCCCGCGAAGCGAGAGAGGGGGAAGGCGCGAAGCGCCTCAGGGGGTGTTACTTATTCAAGCTTTCGAAGTCCCGGCCCTCGGCCACCAGCTTTTGCAGCAGCGGCGCGGGCTTCCAGAACAGCGCGTCTTCCTTGGCAAAGGCCTCGATATCGGCCAGCACCTTGGGAAGGCCCTGCATATCGGCCCATTTCATGGGGCCGCCGCGGTGGCGAGGAAAGCCATAGCCGGAGATAAAAGTCACGTCTACATCCAGCGGACGCAGCGCAATGCCCTCGCCCACCACCTTGGCACCTTCGTTGACCATGGCGGCCATGTAGCGGCGCATGATTTCCTCGGCCGTGAACGAGCGCGGCGTCACGCCCTTCTTGGCGCGTTCGGCATCCACGATGGCCAGCACCTCGGGGTCGGACTGACCGATGCGCGCGCCTTGCGGATAGAGATAAAAGCCGCGTCCCGTCTTCTGGCCGAACCAGCCGTTTTCACAGATGCGGTCGGCAATCTCCACATAACGGGCCTTGGGGTCGCGCGTGGCAGCACGGCGCTTGCGCGTGGCCCAGCCGATATCGCCGCCGGCCAGGTCGGTGACCTGGAAGGGCCCCATGGCAAAGCCGAAGCCGCGCACGGCCTCGTCGATCTCGTAGGGGCTGGCACCGTCTTCCATCAGGTAGTCGGCAGCCTGCTTGTAGGTGGCCAGAATGCGGTTGCCGATAAAGCCGTCGCAGACGCCGGCGCGCACGGGCACCTTCTTCATCTTCTTGGCCAGCCCGAAGGCCGTGGTCACCACATCGGGCGCCACCTTGGCGGGCACGACGATCTCCAGCAGCTTCATGATGTTGGCCGGGCTGAAGAAGTGCAGACCGATCACGTCCTGCGGACGGCTGGTGACGGCGGCAATCGCGTCGATGTCCAGATAAGAGGTGTTGGTGGCCAGCACGGCGCCGCTCTTGCAGACACGGTCCAGCTCCTTGAACACGGCCTTCTTGACTTCCAGGTCTTCGAAGACCGCCTCGATCACCAGGTCCACATCGGCAATGTCGTCATAGCGGGTCGAGGGCGTATAGCGCGCAAGAATAGCGGCCTTGGCTTCCTCGCTCATGCGGCCCTTGGCGATCAGGCCGTTGTAGACCTTCTCCACATTGGCCTGGCCGCGTGCGATGGATTCTGCATCGCGCTCGATCATGGTCACGACCAGGCCGGCATCCAGCGCAGAGACGGTGATGCCCGCGCCCATGGTGCCGCCGCCGATGATGGCGATCTTGCTGAAGGCGCGCGGCTGGGCGGCGCGGGCTTCGGGAATCTTGGCCGTCTCGCGCTCGGCAAAGAAGGCGTGGATCAGGCCGGCGCGCTGCGGGCTGTCGATGCAGGCCAGAAACTGGGCACGCTCGAACTTCAGGCCTTCGGCAAAAGGCAGATCCAGCGCGGCCTGAACGCAATCGATGATCTTCAGCGGCGAGAACAGGCCGCGCGACTTCTTGGCCGTGTCTGCACGCAGCACATCGAGCTCTGCCTGGGCTGCGGCCTTGTCGGCCAGACGACCCGGCGTGGCGCTGACGGGACGCAGCGGCGCGCCCTGGGCCAGCAATTCACGCGCATAGGCCAGGCCCGCGGCCACGGGGTCCGAACCCTCTTCCAGCTTGTCCACCAGACCGGCTGCCAGTCCGGCTTTGGCGCCGATCTGCTGGCCGCTGAGCATCAGCTCGGTCGCGGCCTTGACGCCCATCAGGCGCGGTGCACGCTGGGTGCCGCCGGCGCCGGGAACCAGACCCAGAGAGACTTCGGGCAGACCCAGCTTCGCGCCAGGCAGCGCCAGGCGGTAATGCGCCGACATGGCGATCTCCAGACCGCCGCCCAGTGCCGCGCCATGAATCACGGCCACCACGGGCTTGCTGCAGGCCTCGATACGGTTGCAGACATCGGGCAGGAAAGGCTGGACCGGTGGCTTGCCGAATTCGCGGATATCGGCACCGGCGATGAAAGCCTTGCCCTCGCCCACGATCACCACGGCCTTGACCGCGGCGCTGGCATCGGCCTGCTCCATGGCCGCCATCAGACCCTGGCGCACGGCAGCGCCCAGCGCATTGACGGGCGGATTGTTGACGCTGACGAGCAGGACGTCACCGTCTTGCCTGAGTTCGACGACAGAGGTGCTGGCTTGGGCGGTCATGCGAGTCTCCTGAATCTCTTTATGGAATGGGCTTTATTTTTACGACGACAATGTTTTCTAACAATCCCATGAATCATTGACAGACTGTCAAAGGAAATTGGACAAGCACGCCATGGACTCCCAATCGCTGACCCTGCTGGTCGAAATCATTGATAGCGGCAATCTCAGCCAGGCAGCGCGCAAGCTCAAGATGACGCGTGCCAATGTGAGCTATCACCTGAGCCAGCTGGAGAAGTCCGCAGGCGTGCAACTGGTCAAGCGCACCACGCGCCGCGTGGAGCCCACGGAGATCGGCATGCGCCTGTACGAGCACGGGCGCAACATCCACAACGAAATGCTGGCCGCACGCGAGGCCATCACGGCGCTGGGCCAGAGCCTGCAGGGGCGCGTTGGCATCAGCGTGCCCAGCGGCTACGGCCAGATCGTGATGAGCGAATGGCTGATCGAGTTCAAGCGCCTGTACCCGGGCATCGTGCTCGACGTGCTGTTCGAGAACCGGGCCGACAATCTGCGCGACGATGTGGACATCATCGTGCGCGTGATCCAGGAGCCGCCCCTGTCCCTGGTGGCGCGCAGCCTGGGCACGGTGCGCTACCTGGCCTGTGCCTCGCGCGAATACGCCCAGACGCACGGCCTGCCCAGAACCCTGCATGCGCTGCGCGCCAGCCCGCTGATCACCGCCGGTGTCACGGGGCGGCAATTGCGCCTGGCCGCCTATCTGGGCACCGAGCGCCACGAGGTGATGCTGGAGCCCACCATGATCTCCGAGCATTTCCCTTTTCTGCGCGACGGCATCCTGGCCGGCCTGGGGGTAGGCCTGGTGCCCGACTATGTGGTGCAGGACAAACTGGCCACGGGCGAGGTGCTGAGCACGCTGGATGAGTACCGGCTCAGCATTTTCGGCACCCACATGTATCTGCTCTACCTGCCCAACCGGCATCAGACCAAGGCCGTGCGCACCTGCATCGATTTTCTGCTGGCCAAGGCCCAGCCCGAGGCAACCCGGCTGGCCGCGATGCCCCAGCCCTGAGCCGCAACGCAAAACGCCAGCGAGCAGGCTGGCGTTTTCATTCGGACAGAGGCCTCAGGACAGGCTGCGGTTCAGATTCTGCTGGCGCCAACTGCTGGGGCTTTGCTGAAAATGCTTGCTGAACCAGCGCGTGAACGAGCTGTTCTCGGCAAAGCCGGCCTGAGCGGCCGCTTCGCTCACCGACAGCTGCGGATTCTGCAGCGCACGCAGCGCGGCCTGGCTGCGTACGGCGTCCAGGGTTTCCTGAAAGCTGGTGTTCTGGGTTTCGAGGTGCCGCTGCAGCGAGCGGGCCGTATAGCCAAGCGCGCCGGCCACATGGGCAATGCTGTGGCGCCCATGGGGCAGCAGTGACTGCAAGGTGCTGCGCACCTGCTGCTCCAGCGATCTGGTCGTGGGCCGCGGCGCATGGCTCTCCATCAGGCTGCGGGCGTGGCTCTCCATCAGGCTGTCGTGATCGGGATCGATGGCCTCCAGATCCTCGTTGCTCACCACGATGCCATCGAAGTCCGAGCCGAACACGATCTCGCTGCCCAGCACGCGGCGATGGCTCATGGTGCTGCCTGGCGAGCTGTGCGAGAAGTGGATGCTGGTCGGGCTCCAGCCCCTGCCCAGCTGATATCGGCACAGACTCATCAGCGCCGTGATGCCCAGCTCGACCGGGTGGCGCCCCGGGTTCTCGCGCTCGGTATCCAGGTTCAGCTGGATGATGGAATAGCGCCCCTGGGTCACCACCTCCGTGCCCACGGTGGTGCTGATCATGTGGTCATAGTCCTTGAAGGTCTTGAGCATGCTGGAGAGGCTGGCCTGGTGCTGCAGCAGCAGGCTGATCGGCCCGAAGTCGGACAGACGCCAATGCGAGCCCATGAGCAGGCCCAGCGAGGCATGCCCGGCCTGGGCGGACGAAGCCTCGAGCAACTGCGCAAACGCAGCTTCGGGAACCATGAGATCGGGAGAATTCAGGCAGCTGTGGTCCAGCCCCACCTGGCGGAACATGCGCAGCGGGTCGATGCCGAGCTCGTTCGCCACCTTGGCGTATTTGCACAGGCTCACACTTCGGATACGGGGCTTCATCGTGACCAAGAAAACGGTTGACCCGGGTACTGCGCAACAGGCCCGGATTTCATGGATGGACACAGGCCTTAAGGGCAACCTGCGTTTCGGGTGTTGATGTTTATCAATATCACAACAAGCAGTCAATCAATGGATACCAGTAGATCACGACAGATATGACGGTTCGGCGCGCAGATGCGTCCACTTCAAGACACCCCAGGCCCGGCCCTAGGGTTTTCCTTGCACCCACCCAAGAGGGCAACAAGCTGACGCGATCGGTCAAGCCCCGGGACTGTTGCTGCGCCGAGAATTTTTCCATCAGACGGCGGCGCCCTGCATCAAGGCCTTGCCGGGTACTTAGGAGAAGACCATGAAAGTCGAACAACTGACCTGCAGCATCGGCGCTGAGGTTTCCGACATCCACCTCGGCGATGCGTCCCGCGACAAGGGCCTGGCCGAGGAAATTCGCGCCCTGCTGCTGCAGCACAAAGTGCTGTTCTTCCGCGACCAGGACATCACGCGTGCCGAGCATGTGGGCTTTGCCCGCCACTTCGGCGATCTGGAGGATCACCCCGTGGCCGGCAGCGACCCCGACCACCCCGGTCTGGTGCAGATCTACCGCAGCGAAAAGCGCGAAAACTACGAGAACACCTATCACACCGACGGTCAGTGGCGCGAGAACCCGACCATGGGCTGCGTGCTGCGCTGCATCGAAGGCCCTGCCGTCGGTGGCGACACCATCTGGGTCAATATGGCCGAGGCCTACCGCAATCTGCCCGAGGACATCAAGAAAAAGATTGACGGCCTCAAGGCCAAGTCCAGCATCGAGCACGGCTTCGGCGCCGTCATGCCCGAAGAAAAGCGTCTGGAGCTGGGCCGCCAGCATCCTCCGGTCGAACATCCCGTGGTGCGCACCCACCCCGAAACCGGCGAGAAGATTCTCTACGTCTGCAGCTTCACCACCCACTTTGCCAACTACCACACGCCCGAGAACGTGCGCTATGGCCAGGACAAGACGCCCGGTGCCAGCATGCTGCTGAACTATCTGATCAGTCAGGCGGCCATCCCCGAGTACCAGGTGCGCTTTCGCTGGAAGCCCGGCAGCGTCGCCATGTGGGACAACCGCTGCACCCAGCATTACGCCGTGCAGGATTACTGGCCCGCCGCGCGCAAGATGGAGCGCGCAGCCATCATCGGCGACAAGCCTTTTTGAGCGAGCTATCCGAGCCGCTTTTCTGCCCCTTTTTCTGACCAGCTATTGCCAGCCACCTGCGCCGCATGCCGGCGCCGGAACACGGCGCATCACACCGGCGCTGCGCAAAAACAATAGCTTGTATCGCTTGACTGCCATTGAAGATAAAGTCATAGCTGCCTGAAACGCTTTTAAATCAAGCGCAGGCAGCTATTATTTTTCTGTCATCACCTCCTGCATGAATGTGCGCCTGACCAGGCCCCGCCTTGCACCAATCGCGCCCTGAGGCCGATGACAGAGTGCAGGCCCGGGAGGGCGACAGCACTGCAAGATACAGAGATACAGCCGGCCATTGCTGTGAGCCATGGCACGCGCGAGCCCGACGAGCCTAAATACCACAATGGTGATCCTCGTCAACCGCGCCTGCAGCATCTCTGCTCGGCGAGCCTCTGGCGAGCACTGCGGCGTGCGGCGTGCGCATCACGGACCTCCCGCTCCTCCCGCGCCTTGACAGCTGCGAGCTGGCCATAGACATGCTCAAGACCATCCATCCGCAGCCGCCGGCCCAGACGACTTCACCAGGCCTGTCTCAGGCCCGGCCCCAGCCTTGCCAGAGCTATTTTTCCAGGTCTGCCCGAAATCATCCGCGCATGAAAAAGGCCTCCATCGCGGAGGCCGTTTTTGCGCATGTCGGTTCAGCAGAGACCGCTGCAGGCGAGGCCGTGATCGCCTTGCCTGCAAGCCGTCCCGGAAGATCAGGAGGTCTTCCTGAGGAAACCCTGGTTGGCACCGGGCCGGTTGGGCGCAAAGCCGTTGGCGGCCAGGCTTTCCTCCACGCTGTCGTAGAACACGCCGATCTTGCTGATCTCGCGCGCCTCCTTGGCGGTGGCGACAGGACGACCGAATTCGCGCGAGATGCGCACCAGTTGCTCGATCTGCGAGACGGTGCTGGCCTTCTCGGTACGCGTCTGGTTCCACAGGCAGTCTTCGGTGCCGCAGCGCACATGCAGACCGGCGGCAATGCCCCACATATTCACGGGCAGCACGTTGCGCACATTGCTTTCCACGGTCAGCACGGCGCCATCGGGCACGGCGCGCACAAAGTTGGCCAGGCTGTACAGGCTGGGCGTGTCCATGCCGCCGGCGATCGCCACCCAGTTCATGACCAGCGGGCCCATGTAGAAGCCACGGCGCATCAGGCGCTCCACCGACTCGAAGCTGTTCAGGTTGTAGCACTGGAAAGCGCTCTGGATGCCGGCCTTGGTCAGGCGGCGCACATGCTCCTCCACCCAGCCCGGCTGGGCGGGCACGGTCATTTCCTTGTAGGCATTGAACAGCGTGGGATTGGCGCGCGAGGTACCGGCAAAGTCCGCGTCTTCGGCCTGATCGGTCACGTTCATCTGCGAGGTGTTCACCGTCACGGTCACCTGATCGGGCACCGGGTCCAGATCGGCCAGCATGTGGCGGGTGTCGTCGGAGAGCCATTTGGCCGCCTGGCCTTCGTCTTCGGGAGCAAAGCTGATGGAGCCACCGACCTGGATGATCATCTCGGGCACGGCCTTGCGCACGCCGGAGATCAGCTCGTTGAACTTGGACAGGCGCTTGCTGCCCTTGCCGTCAAGCTCGCGCACATGCAGGTGCAGCACCGTGGCGCCCGCGTTGTAGCAGTCCACGGCTTTCTGGATCTGCGCCTCCATGGTGACGGGAATGTCTTCGGGGAAGTCCGAAGGCAGCCAGCCCGGAGCATAGGGCGCCGCAGTAATGATCAGGGGTTGCTGGTTTTCGGGGAACAGATGGCCGTCGAGGAAGTTCATGACATGTCTCCAAGTGAATGCGGGCTTCGACGGACAGCCATGGCCGCGGCTTGCCCGCCCTGTGCAATGCCGCCAGGCATTCAGAAGGCATGGGCAACACCGGCTGGCAGGCACCGAATCGTCGAAATTGAAAGCAATTTCACTGTAGGAGAGCTGTCTGCAAAGCGTTTGCCCTAGGACGCTCAAAGCTTGGCAAAGTGCGCCAGAGCACGCGGACGCTCCGATGCATCCTTGCTCCGAACCGGACCGTCGCAGTTGCTCTGCAGCCTGCCAGCCTGTCGCTGCTCCTATCGCAGCCGCCCGCCTAGCCGCGCCAGGCAGCCTCGATGGCGGCGATATCGATCTTCCTCATCTCCATCATGGCTTCAAAAGCCCGTCTGGCCGCCGCGCGATCCGGGTCGGCAATGGCCGTGGTCAGCACACGCGGCGTGATCTGCCATGACAGCCCCCAGCGGTCCTTGCACCAGCCGCACTGGCTTTCCTGACCGCCGTTGCCGACGATGGCGTTCCACAGGCGATCCGTTTCCTCCTGGTCGTCCGTCGCGACCTGAAACGAAAACGCCTCGTTGTGCTTGAAGACAGGGCCGCCGTTCAGGCCCAGGCAGGGAATGCCCATGACCGTGAATTCGACCGTCAGAACATCGCCCTGCTTGCCGGAGGGGTAGTCGCCCGGTGCGTGGTGAACCGCGCCCACGGCGCTGTCGGGAAAAATCTGGGCGTAGAACCTGGCGGCTTCCAGGGCCTCGCCCTCGTACCAGAGACAAATCGTGTTTTTGCTGACCATCTTGGCTCTCCTGAACAGGAACTGATGAATGTCTGCAAACCCGCAGACCGCGGACCCCTCTCTATCGGGACACCGATGCACTGGCGGCTTTCGGCGTCTGTGCATTGAAGCCGCATTTCCCCAGCGCTTCAATCCCCATATCAGAGGCGCAGGGTCATCCCCCCGATATAGCCATGGCACCTCTGCTCTCACGAAGACGCCGGAAATGGATCAGGCTGCATCAGCCCTGACGGTTTCAAGTCCGGTGGAGGCCGCCTCCGGAACCACGCCAGTCCCGCCCTGCTGCCGCAGATCCGGGCTCAGAAGCCACTCCTGGGCACCGGCCCGGCCTTGCCTCGCTGGCGCACACCAGAGCAATCGAATCTGCTTTAGATCAAGCCAATGCATTTTATTTTTGTCTAGTCATATAATTGACTACACATATACAAGACTGACTCCTTGAACCCTACGATTTGTTGACGTCATGAAATTCACTCTGAACGGCCAGGAAGTGGACGCGCAAAGCGCCGCTGCCGACACACCTCTTTTGTATGTGCTGCGCAACGACATGCAGCTCAACGGCCCCAAGTTCGGCTGCGGCCTGGGCGAATGCGGTGCCTGCGCCGTGCTGATCGACGGCAAGGTGGCGCGCTCCTGCTCCGTGCCCCTGAAGGCCGTCGACGGCAAGAAGGTCACCACGCTGGAAGGCCTGTCGCCTGACGCCAGCAAGGCCGCCAACGCACAGGCCCTGCAGGACCGCGCCGTGCTGGATGTCAGCGCCGCCGAGACAAAGGCGCCTGCCACCGCACGCACCTACACCCTGCATGTGGTGCAGCAAGCCTTTGTCGACGCACAGGCTGCGCAGTGCGGCTACTGCACCAACGGAATGATCATGGCGCTGGTCGCCCTGTTCAACCAGCAGCCCAAGGCCAGCGACGAAGAAATCAGGCATGCCCTGTCCGGCCATCTGTGCCGCTGCGGCACCCATGTGGAAATCATGCAGGCCGCCGCGCGCGCCCGTGAGCTGATTGCCAAGGGCCACAGCCCGGCCCTCCCCGCCGCCGGCGCATCCACAACCGCAAAGGCTGCCTGATCATGAAATTCTTCACCAAAGACAATCACGCTCAACTGACTCGTCGCCAGCTGCTCAAGGCCGGCGGCATGCTGATGGTCGGCTCCGTGGCAGGCGGCCATCTGCTGATGGCCCAGACCGCCCCCGAAGCGGCTGCCAAGGGCGCTTTCCCCATTCCCTCGGCCAAGCTGGTGGACAGCTTCATCGCGATTGGCGCCGACGGCTCCGTCACGGCCTACAACGGACACGTGGACCTGGGCACGGGCGTGCGCACGGCTCTGGGCCAACTGGTGGCCGACGAGCTGTATGTGGACTTTGCCGCCGTGACCATGGTGCTGGGCCACACCGCCCGCACCCCGGATCTGGGCCCCACCATTGCCAGCAACACCATCCAGGTGTCGTCCCTGCCCATGCGCCATGCCGCAGCGCAGGTGCGCCAGCTGCTAATCAAGCTGGCCAGCGAGAAATCCGGTGTTCCCGCTGACCGCATCACCACCCAGAAAGGCTTTGTCATCGCCGGCGGCAAGCGCTACGGCTATGGCGAGCTGGTTCAGGGTCAGGATCTGCAGATCGAGGTCGACGACAAGATCGCGCTGCGCAAGTCCGGCTTCGAATACATCGGCAAATCGGTGCAGCGCGTGGACATCCCCAACAAGGTGCTGGGCGCGCTGACCTATATCCACGACCTGCGCGTGCCCGGCATGCTGCACGGCCGCGTGATCCGTCCTCCCTACACCGGCGCCGATGCCACGGCTCCGCTGGGCTCCAGCCTGGTGTCGGTGGACGAGAAGTCCATTGCCCATCTGCCCGGCATCGTCAAGGTCGTGGTCAAGGGCGACTTCGTGGGCGTTGTGGCCGAACGTGAAGAGCAGGCCATCGCTGCCATGCGCCAGCTCAAGGTCACCTGGAAGGAATGGAGCGGCCTGCCCGATATGTCGCTGAGCGGCCTGCACCAGACCCTGGTGGACCACGCCAAGACCGACCGCGTGCTGCAGGAAGACGAAGGCGCGCTGCAGGCCATCGAGCAGGTCAAGACTGCGCTGACCCGCGACTATGTCTGGCCCTATCACGCTCACGGCTCCATCGGCCCGTCCTGTGCGATTGCCGAAGTGGGCAACGGCCAGATCCAGGTCTGGACCGGCTCGCAAAACCCTCACGACGTGTGCAAGGACATTGCCAAGCTCATGGACGTGAATGCCGACAACATCAACGTCACCCGCCTCGAAGCCTCTGGCTGCTACGGCCGCAACTGCGCGGACGACGTCTGCTCGGACGCCGTGCTGATGTCTGCCGCCGTGGGCAAGCCCGTGCGCGTGCAGCTGATGCGCGAGCAGGAAGCCGGCTGGGAGCCCAAGGGCACGGGCCAGCTGATTCGCGTGCGCGGCGGCCTGGATGAGCAAAACAATGTGGCCGCCTACGAGCTGCGCACCTGCTACCCCTCGAACAACGCCTCGGCGCTGGCATTGATTCTGACGGGCAAGGTGTCCGCCAAGATCGAGGCCCAGCAAATGGGCGACCGCACGGCCATCCCGCAGTACGAGTATCCCAAGATGCGCGTGATCTCCCAGGACGCCGTGCCCATCGTGCGCGCCTCGTGGATGCGCGGCGTCTCCGCCCTGCCCAATGTGTTCGCCCATGAGTCCTGGATCGACGAATGCGCCTACCTGGCCAAGGCCGACCCCATCGAGTACCGCCTGCGCTACCTCAAGGATCCGCGTGCCGTGGCGCTGATTGCCGAGGCCAAGAAGCAGTGCAACTGGCAAGAAGGCCCGGCGCGACGCAATGCGGCAGCTGACGATCAGCGTCTGGTCAAGGGTCGCGGCTTTGCCTATGCCCGCTACTTCCACAGCAAGTTCCCCGGCTACGGTGCAGCCTGGGCGACCTGGGTGGTCGACGTGACCGTGGACCGCGAAACCGGCGAAGTCAAGGTCGACAAGGTCTTTGTCGCCCAGGACACCGGTGCCATGGTCAACCCCGCAGGCGTGCGCCATCAGGTGCACGGCAACGTGGTGCAGTCCACCAGCCGCGTGCTCAAGGAGTTCGTCACCTTCGACAAGAGCGGCGTCACCTCCGTGGAATGGGGCGGCTACCCCATCCTGCGCTTTGACGAGCTGCCCGAGATCGACTCGCTGCTGGTCGAGCGCCCCAACGAAGCGCCCATGGGTGCCGGTGAATCGGCTTCCGTGCCCAGCGCCGCCGCCGTGGCCAACGCCATCTTCGACGCCACCGGCGTGCGCCTGCTGGAAGTGCCGTTCACCCCCAGCCGCGTGCTGGCCGCGCTCAAGGCAGCCAAGAGCAGCGCCGCCTCGTCCAAGTGACTCCACCGATAAAGAACATAGATATGCGAACGTTCCAAAAGATTCTGGCGGGCGGTGCGGCCGTAGTGGTCGTGCTGGCTGCCGCCGGCCTGGCGCTCACCCACCAGGGCGAGATTGCGCCCCAATCAGCCATTCCCGCTGCCGACTTCACGCCCCAGCAGATTGCCAAGGGCAAGCTGCTGGCCGCCATGGGCGACTGCGCCGTCTGCCACACTGCTCCCAACGGCAAGACCAACGCAGGCGGTCTGGCCATGCCCAGCCCCTTCGGTACCATCTACACCAGCAACATCACGCCCGATCTGCAGACCGGCATCGGCCGCTGGAGCTATGAAGCCTTCGAGCGCGCCATGCGCCACGGCGTGGACCGCGAAGGCCAGTACCTCTACCCCGCCTTCCCCTACACGGCCTTCAGCCGCGTGACGGATGAGGACATGAAGGCCTTGTACGCCTTTCTGATGAGCGAGCCCGCCGTGGAGAACGAGGCGCCCAAGACCGCGCTGAACTTCCCCTACAACGTGCGCCGCGGCATTGCGGCCTGGAACTGGCTCTACCTCAAGCCCGGCGTCGTCAAGGACGATGAAAAGCAGGCTCCCGAGTGGAATCGCGGCGCCTATCTGGTCGAAGGCCTGGGTCACTGCAGCGCCTGCCACACACCGCGCAACGGCCTGGCCGCCGAGAAAACTGGTGAATTCCACCTGAGCGGCGGCAGCGCCGAAGGCTGGGATGCCCCCGCTCTGACGGACAAGACGGCCTCGCCCCTGCCCTGGACCAAGCAGGATCTGGTCGACTATATGAAGACCGGCTTCTCGGCCCGTCACAGTGTGGCAGCCGGCCCCATGGCTCCCGTGGCCCACGGCCTGTCGCAGCAAAGCGATGCCGACATCGACGCCATTGCTACCTATCTGATGAGCTACCGCAAGGCCGACGCCGCCCCCGGCGATGCCAAGACACTCATCGAAGAGAAGACCGCCAAGCCCAAGCTGGCACTCGATGCCGAAGGCTATCGCCTGTACCAGGGCGCCTGCATGGCCTGCCACAAGGCAGACCCTTCGGGCAGCAGCTTCGGCGTGCGTCCCCAGCTGGCCCTGAGCACCAGCCTGCACTCCGCATCGCCCGACAACGCCATCATGGCCGTGCTCGAAGGCGTGCAGCATCCGGCCCATGCCGACCTGGGCACCATGCCGGCCTTCCGCCATGCGCTCAGCGATGCACAGATCGCCACCCTGCTCAACACCATGCGTGCCCAGTACGGCGTGGACGAGTGGAAGGACCTGCCCGCCAAGGTAGGCCAGTTGCGCAAGCAGACCCAGGCGCATTGACAGCAGGCGCTGCCAAAGCGCTGCACAGCTCTGCACAAGCCGGCCTTCCCTGTCCTTCAGGCCTCGGAAGGCCTTTTTGCGCGTGATCATTTACGGGTAGCACCGCTACCCGGTGCCCGCCTGATGCTTCAAAATTGCAGCGAGCGAGAGAAACAGAGAAAGCAAGCAATGGACAATATCGACGTCTTGGTACTCAAGGCACTGCGTGACTGGCGCTCGGCCGGCCAGCACGCCTTGCTGGCCACCGTGGTGCGCACCTGGGGCTCGTCCCCGCGCCCCGTGGCCTCCATGATGGCCTTGCGCGAGGACGGTCGCGCCATTGGCTCGGTATCGGGCGGCTGCATCGAAGACGATTTGATCGCCCGCCACACCAAGGCCCTGAACCAGAACCTGGGAATTCCCGACGGCCCGCCGCAGCTGGTGCGTTACGGCGTGAGCGCCGACGAAGCCCACCGCTTCGGCCTGCCCTGCGGCGGCACGCTGGAGCTGCTGCTGGAATTCAACCCCGATGCGGCCAGCCTGCAGCAACTGGTGGCCGAGCTTGAAGCAGGATCACTGGTGAAACGCAGCGTCGACTGCAGCAGCGGCGAAGTCCGCCTGCAGACGGCCGAGCACCCCGACGCGCTGGAGTTTGACGGCCAGCAACTCGTCAATCACCTCGGCCCCGGCTACCGCATGCTGCTGATAGGCGCAGGCGCCCTGGCCGAATACCTGGCCACCATGGCCTTGTTCAACGGCTTCACGGTCACCGTCTGCGACCCGCGCGAGGAATACATGGGCAGCTGGTCGGTGGCCCAGGTCAACACCGTCACCGACATGCCGGACGATGCAGTCACAGCCTTCAAGCCCGATGCGCGCAGCTGCATCGTCGCCCTCACCCATGACCCCAAGCTCGACGACCTGGCCCTACTCGAAGCCCTGCACAGCCCGGCCTTCTATGTGGGCGCCATCGGCTCGCGCCGCAACAACCACTCCAGGCGCGAGCGCATGATGGAACACTTTGGCGAGACCGAAGCCTCGCTGGCCAGGCTGCGCGGTCCCATCGGTCTCTATATCGGCAGCAAGACTCCGGCAGAGATCGCGGTGAGCGTAATGGCCGAGATTCTGGCCGTGAAAAACGCCGTGCCGCTGCCGCAAGCCATGTCGGTGGAAGTAGCCAAGCACGAGCATGACATCGCCATGAACGAGGCCAGCACGCATTGCGCCATTCCGGAAATCCTCCCGCCGGGCTCGGCGCGCTGATATCCGGCGGTTCAGGCCTGTAGCGCAAAATCCACGGCCGCTGCGGCGTGCAAGGCCGTGGTGTCCAGCACCGGCAGTACGCTGTCTGCGGGCTTGATGAGCAAGCCGATTTCCGTGCACCCCAGCACCACGGCCTGCGCCCCGCGGGCCGCCAATGACTCGATGGCACGCTGATAGAGCTTGCGCGACACATCGCTGATCTGCCCCGCGCAAAGCTCCTCATAGATGATGCGATGCACCTGCGTGCGCTCGACCTCGCCTGGCACCAGCACCTTCAGGCCGAACTGCTGCTCCAGCCTCTCGCGCATGAACGGCTGCTCCATGGTGAAACGCGTACCCAGCAGCCCCAGTACCTGCACACCGGCTGCACGCGCAGCCGCCCCGACCGGGTCGGCTATGTGCAAAAACGGGATCGACACGGCTGCTGCCACCTGATCCGCCACCTTGTGCATGGTGTTGGTGCAAAGCAGCACACAGTCGGCGCCCCCGGCTTGCAGGCGCCGGGCAGCATCGGCCAGCAGCGCTGCCGCATCGTCCCAGCGGCCTTCATGCTGGGCCTGCTCGACAGGGCCGAAGTCCACGCTGTACATCAGCAGCCTGGCCGAGCGCAACGCGCCCAGACGCTCCCGGACACCCTGGTTGATCAGGCGGTAGTACTCGGCGCTGGACTCCCAACTCATGCCGCCGATCAGGCCTATGACGCGTTGCGGCCCGGTGCTTGTTTGCAGGTTTTGATTCATGAGCGGCAGTGTGATGCCGGCCGGCCGCCATCGTCTATCATGAAATTTCAGCAAGCCATGAAGACCCACCTGATTCAGCCTTCGGCAACCGATACGCCAGCGGTACAGATCCATTTGCTCGGCCGCGCGCCCTACAGCAGCCGCGACCCGGTGCGCATGCATGCGCTGGGCATTGCGCTGCAAAGACAGCAAGGCGTTCACGCCATTGCCTCCGACAGACGCGTGGACTTCGACACCTGGCCCGGCACCCTGAGCTATACGCCGCCGGGCGTCGAGGTATTTTCCGAGTCGGCCACCGGCGGCGAATACCTGGTGCTGCGCCATGCGGTCCATGAGACTGACGCTCCCGGGCCATCGCAGCGCGTCACACGACACGGTCAGCGCGCAGCCTTGCAGATAGCGCAGCATCTGCGCCTGCTGCTGCTCAGCCCCTGCCCTGACGCTCTGGCCATCGAGCAGGCTGCGCTGCGCTTCATGGCCTGCCAGGAGGGCAGCGCCTGCGGGGCCGATGCTCGCCCCGGCGCCGGCTATGCGCGCGTGCTGGACCGCATTGCCGCCGAGTTCGAGCGGCCGCTGAGCATTGCCGATCTTTCCGTCATGGTGGGCACCAGCCCCTTGCGCTTTCTGCGTGAGTTCACACGGCTCACGGGCATGACGCCGCATGCCTGGATCATGGAGACCCGGCTGCAGGCGGCCCGCGTCATGATTCAAGGCTCTGATCAGCCCCTTCCGAAAATTGCACTGGACTGCGGCTTCAACCACCAGTCGCATATGGGCCATGTGTTTCGCAAACACCTGGGCCTGACGCCAGGCCAGTACCGGCAACATCACGGTCTGAAGCACGCAGACTGCCCCTGAATCGCAGGCCTCTGGGCCTATGGTTCACATACGGTTTCATTGCCGGACACACAAAGTGCGGCCTGCGGCCCGCACCTCGCTTCAAGCAGCATTCAAGCGGCGTACCATTGCCGCCTCAATGACGACCGCCAAGAAAAAGAAAACGCCTGCGCGCAAGCGCGGCAAAGCTTCCAGGACTGCTGGCAACAGCCTCTCCCGCATCAGGCGCTTTGCCCTGTCTGCGGGCGCTGCGGCACTGGCCAGCTTCCAGATCGCCAGTTGCAGCTTCAATCCCAGCGTCTCCGCCGAGAGACTGCTGGGCCAGGCGCTGGCAGCCCTGCATATTCCCGCACTCGATGCGCTCGGCCAGACCCTGCAGGCCTTTCGCAAGAACGGCTGGCCGGATCTGGATGATCTGCGCTCCGGTTCCGGCTCCGGCGCCCACACGCCCAGCGTGGGCGGCAAGGTGGACAAGGCCGATGTCACGGCCACAGCCCTGCCCACGCACTTTGCCCGCTGCCCCCAGTTCTTTCCCGGTGGCAAGGCTCCGGCCCTGCAGCTTCAACCCCGTGAGCGCGAGCTGTGCTTTTCGGGTTTTGCCGTGCTGCACAACGGCAGCACCAAGACCCCGGTGTTTGTGGCCGAGCGCCTGAATCGCCAGATGCTGCAGCAGGCCCAGGGCTTGCAGCGCAGCGACAAGTTCTATGCCGACGCCCGCCTGCCGCGCGCTGAGCGCTCCGAGCTTGACGACTACAAGCGCTCCGGGTTCTCACGCGGCCATATGGCGCCGGCGGCCGACATGAGCACGCCCGAGGCCATGGCCCAGAGCTTCAGCCTCGCGAACATGGTGCCGCAGAACCAGGTGCACAACGCGGGCGCCTGGAGCCAGGTGGAACAGGCCACGCGCAAATATGCGCTGCGCGCCCGGGGCGATGTCTTTGTCTTCACCGGCCCTGTATTCAACAAGAACGCCTCCACCATCGGTGAGAGCAAGGTGGCGGTGCCCGACTACCTCTTCAAGCTGGTCTATGACGCCAGCACCGGCAAGAGCTGGGTGTACTGGCAGGCCAATAGTGCCGACACCCGCATGGGCCCGCCCATCAGCTACGAGGAGTTCACGCGCCGCACCGGCATGCCGCTGCTGTCGGCCGTACATCTGCCTCAAGCATAAAAAATGAGCTTACTACGTAAGTCATTCAATGATTTCAATAGCATTTGATATTGAAATCATTGAATGACGAGCGCAACAAGCTCACTTTTCAATAGCCACAAAACTCCACAGAGATTGCAGGGAGCTCAGGCCGGCTCGCCCGCCAGCCGGCGCACCACCTCGGACAGCACCTGGGCCTTCTGGCGGGTGCGCTCATTGGCCATGCCCGTGAAGCCACGCTTGGTGGCCGTGTGGTGCAACGTATGGCCGACCTGCCGGCGGTACAGCGCACGTGCCCGATCGCGCATGGCGCGGGCGCGCTGCAGCTGCAGGCGGCGCTGGGCCGGGCTCAGCCTGACCAGGGCCGTATCGGACTGGGAAAGATCGTAGAGCTCACGCTCATTGGTGGCGAGAAGTTCATGCGCGGAATGGATGGCACGTCCCATGGCTTGCTCCTGTCATCAAATGCAATGAAAAAGCACCTTGAATGCATGCACATCCAAGATGCTTCGGTGAGTACAGAACAGCACTCTAGGACAGATTCCGGCTCCAGCCCCCAATACCGCACCCATGCAAGCGGTATTGGGTGGTGCAGCGAAGCGATGGGCCTTCCGCCAGCCTCTGCAGACGGCGCGCGCCTCTGGCTTACCTGACAGCGGACTCTGCTGCGGCCGCTGCCGGTGCGGTGACCGCTGGCGCGCTGGCCGCCTGGACATGCTGCCAGCTGACGGGCAGCACGGCATCCAGCCAGTGCATGCGCCAGGCCAGCAGCGCGGCGGCTGCCATCAGTGCCAGCACACACAGGCTGTTGCGCAGGCCGTGACTGTCCGCATAAGGGTCGGCAATATTGCGCTTGGCGTTGACCGGTACCTTGGCCGTCTGCGACAGGCTGCGGCCCAGGCCCAGATTGATATTCATGCGGCCATTGATGGCCCAGCCGCTGGCATCGAGAATCGGTCCCAGGCTGCGCTGACGCAGCTTGAGCCAGGCAATCAGCATGCTGGGACCGGAGATGGCCAGGATAAGGCCCAGTATGGCCACCGGAATCCACGGCCCCAGTTCGATGAACTTGCCGAAGATGCCAACGATCACGGCGCTCAGCGAGCCCAGCGCCACGCCGATGGCAGCCACCGTCCCCACATCGGTTTTGCGCGCTGGAACAGGTGCCTGGGCCAGGTCCTTGGGCGCCGTCACCAGCTTGGTCGCGTTGTCGCTGAGGCTGGTATTGACCACATCGTTCTTGGCTGCGGCATGCTTGGCGACCTGCTCCTCGATCATGCGCAGGAACTTCTTGTAGGGCGAAAAAAAGGCCTGGCCGATGCTGGTCGGGTTGTCGATGAGCTTGACGATGGTGGCATCCCAGTCATTGCCCGCACGGTCGTAGAAGACGCCGTTGCGCCCCACGAACAGAAAGTCCACATCGCCTGCCGTGAAGGCCGCGACGATCGTCTTTTTCTGCCCCTCGCGCTTGCATTCGCAGTAGGCCAGATAGGTTTTGGCCATGGCGGCCAGCGTGGAGTGGGCTGCCGCATCGGCAACCTCCACGGTCAGATCGCAGCTGCGGCCGTCCAGGAACAAGGTACCGGCCTGGAAGGCCGCGCCTTCGCGGCGATAGAAGCGGGAGAAGGAGACAAAGTTGTTGAGCAGCTCCAGCAGATCGCGTTGCAGACGGATCAGCTTTTCCAGAGCCATGGCCTGGACGGCATGCTCTTTTTCGGCATCGTCATGGTCCAGCAACTGCATCACTGCGTCTTTCAACCCGCTGGACAGCAGTTGCTGAATTTCGGCCTCGCTCACTGCGCCCAGCGGCGTTGCCGGGCACTCCGACAACCATTGCTGGCAATGGGCCAGCATGGTCTTGAGCTGATCCCACTGTACCTCGGTCAGCGCCGTCAACGCTTCGCCGAACACGGGCTGCACGGCCTGCTCGCGCAGGGTCTGCAGGACTGCCGCCCAGGCGGGGTTGACGCCATGCACCAGCGGCAGGCTGCGCTCGCCGGTGACGGCGGCCAGCGGCAGCGCCGCCAGAGACTCCGAGGCATTGCTGAGCACCTGCGCGCCCAAAGCGGCATAGCCTTCTTCCGTTGGGTTGAGCGGTGCACGTGCATTGGCATCGAACTCCACCAGGCGCGTGCGGGCAAAAAAGTCATCGACTTTGGCCTGCACTGCGTTCACGGCCTCCGCAGCTGCCAGCGCCAGTGCACGCGGCTGCAGATTGCAACCCAGCTCTGCCGCCTGGGCAAACCAGGTCTGCAGGGCTTGCACGTCCTCCCAGAAGGCCTCGGCCTTGCTGCGATCGATGCCTGGAACGCCATCGCTGCCGTCCACCGCGCCGTAAAGCTCCTGAATGCGGGCAATCAGACCAGCCAGGGCCTCATCGCCTTCGGCCGTGGCTGCACTGACGACGCCGTCGCCATTGAAACGCAGGGCCTGCAGCGAAGCCATGCGCTCCTGCACCTGGGCCAGCGTGATGGCCTGGGCATCGGGCAGGCCCGCGAGCTCCAGCACGCGTCTGGCCTCTGCCAGCAACAGCGCGCCTTCCTCCGTCGCATCGTTGATGCTGTTCAGTTGCAGCACATCGCCGCCATCGGCCAGAACCTGCGGATCACGCACTCTTGCCACGGCCCATTCACAGGCGGCCACCAGCTCCGGGGGGCGAATACGGCCGTCCTTGCTCTCGTCAATCAAATCCAGCGTTGCGCTGTCGAACTCGATACCTCGCGTGGGACAGGCCAGAGCCACCCACAGCTTCTGATCCAGCTCACCAATATGGGCAATGTCCTGGCCCGTGCGAATCACCACCTGGTCCACCTCGCCGGCGCGGAAAAACTGCCACTCGTACTGCTTCTGCATGAAACTACCAACTCCCAGGCAAGGATTGCCCTTGTCAAAGCACATTGCAACCAATGGCTGCCTGCACTATCCGCTATCAAAAGCGAGGAGTTTAAAAGTCATTTGCACCCCATGAATGGTGACATTTGTGAACTCTTGCGCTTCCTTGGGCTGGTTTGCACTCCCGCCCGCGGCCTTATGGCGCCATCTTGAGTGTCTGCTGGTCTTTTTCAATAAAGTACTTTTTTAGATACTTTATTTGCTACACTGCACCGCAAAACCGTGCCTATGACTGCGACGTCCACCGCCCCCCAAACCCGCGACAAGTTGCACCTGCAACTGGCCCGGCTGTTTCGCAACAAGATAGCGACGGGCGAGTGGCCGATCGGACAAAGCATTCCCACGGTCGAGGAGCTCGAGGCCTTGCACAGCGTCTCGCGCACCACGGTGCGCATGGCCGTACATGCGCTGGTCGATGAAGGCCTGCTGGAGACCCGCAAGCGCGGCGGCACCAAGGTCGTAGGCCAGCCCTACAAGCCCCCATCCTTTTTGCTGCCAACGACCTGGCAGGAGCTGGTGGCCTTTGGTGAGCAGATTCAGCAGACCACGCTGCAGCAAGCGAATGACTGCGTGCCGCCCATTCCGGCCGGCTTCCCTTCCCCTGGCGAACTGGCCTCTGCCTATACCTATTTTTTGCGCGTACACAAGCACGGCGATGCACGCTTTTGCCTGTCCGAGCTGTACCTGGAACAAAACCTCTACCCCAGGCTGCAGGAACAGCTGGAGCGCACCACGCTGGCTCAGGCGCTGGGAAATGACCCAGTGCAGATCGCCACGGCCCGCCAGTACCTGAGCGTAGCCCCGGCCGACGAGCTGATTGCCGAGCATCTGGGCGTGCCGCTGGGCACGCCGTTGATGCAGGCGCTGCGCTGGGCCTGCAATCCACAGGGCTTGATCGTCTACTGGGCCAAGGTACGCTTTATCAGCGAATACGTGCATATCGAAATGGACCTGCTCAAATGACCATCGTCCTGCCCCAAGTCCGGCAGCTCTCCAGGCCCCATAGCGGCCGTGTGGCCTGGATCACCGGCTCCACCAGCGGCATCGGCTGGGCCATTGCCAGGCAACTGGCCGGCGAAGGCGCCGCCATTGCCCTGCATGGCAGCGCCCAGGCGTCTGCCAGCACCGATGAACAGCTGGCCGAGCTGCACGCACTGGGTGTGGCCGCCCGCTATTACCCACTGGATCTGAGCGACGGCCTGGCCATTGTCCCGCTGGCCCGGCGCATCGCCGCCGAGCTCGGCGCCGTGGACATTCTGGTCAACAACGCGGGCATGCAGCATGTGGAATCCGTGCTCAGCTTTCCGCCAGACCGATGGAACACCATGCTGGCCGTCAACCTGAGCGCACCGTTTCACACCATACAGGCCTGCACGCCGGCAATGCTGCAGCGCGGCTGGGGGCGCATCATCAATATGGCATCCGTCAGCGGCCTGGTCGGCGTGGCCCACAAGCCCGCCTATGTGGCCAGCAAGCACGGCCTGCTGGGCCTGACCAAATCCGTGGCGCTGGAGCTGGCCACCACGCCCGTGACCTGCAACGCCATTTGCCCCGGCTGGGTGCTCACGCCGCTGGTGCAGGCCCAGATCGATGCCCTGGCGCAGCGCGAGCAGCTGGACGAGGCGGCAGCCCGCGCCAGGCTGCTGGGCGCCAAGCAGCCCTCGCAGGCTTTTGTGACGGTGGAACAGGTCGCGGCACTGGTCGGCTTTCTGGCCAGCGACAACGCCGCCCAGGTGCGTGGTGCACAGTGGAATATGGATGGAGGCTTTACCGCAGCATGAAGGATCCACAAGCCAGCACAAGCCAGATCCCATAGATCAGTCATAGATCGATGGCTGACAGCGCACAGCAGATCAGCGCTGCAGCCTGTTTTTATTCAAATCGTTTAAGGAGACGAACATGGCATTGAACGAAACCCACGACGCCGGCCTGCAAAGCTGGGTCGCCAGCGCCAACACGGGCAGCAGCGACTTCCCCATCCAGAACCTGCCGTTTGCAGTCTTTCGTCGCAAGAACAGCAGCGAGGCTTTTCGCGGCGGCGTGGCGATTGGCGACCAGGTGCTGGACATGGCGGCTGTTCGCGATGCCAAGACACTGGGCGGCGATGTGCAGGCCCAGGTCGACGCAGCGGCGCAAGCTCAGCTCAACAGCTTGATGGCCATGGGCCCGGCGTCTTGGTCGGCCCTGCGCCTGGCCCTGTCGCGCACCCTGCGTGCCGGCGCTGCCCAGGAAGCCGCCCTCAAGGCCTGCCTCGTGCCCCAGGCCGATGTGGAATACGGCGTACCCGCACAGGTGGGCGACTACACGGACTTCTACACCTCCGTGCACCACGCCACCAATGTGGGCAAGCTGTTCCGCCCCACCAACCCGCTGATGGAAAACTACAAGTGGGTGCCCATCGGCTACCACGGTCGTGCCTCCAGCATCCGCATCTCGGGCGTGGACTTCAAGCGCCCCAACGGCCAGCTCAAGGCTCCCGATGCCGACCCCGTGCTCAAGCCCTGCAACCGCCTCGACTATGAGCTGGAGATGGGCATCTATGCCGGCTCGGCCAATGCCTGGGGCGATGCCATCGGCATCGAGGACGCCGAAAACCATATCTTCGGTCTGTGCCTGCTCAACGACTGGTCGGCACGCGACGTTCAGGCCTGGGAATACCAGCCACTGGGCCCCTTCCTGTCCAAGAACTTCGCCACCAGCATCTCGCCCTGGATTGTGACGCTGGAAGCACTGGAGCCCTATCGCACGGCCTTTGTCCGCCCGTCCGAGGACCCACAGCCCCTGCCCTACCTCAGCTCCGAAGCCAACTCGCAGCGCGGTGCGCTCGACGTGCAACTCACGGTTGCCATCCAGACCGAGAAGATGCGCGCCGAAGGCAAGGCCGCCGAGCAGATCACCCGGACCAGCTACCGCCACGCCTACTGGACCATGGCCCAGCTGATTGCCCACCACACCGTCAACGGCTGCGATCTGCAACCCGGTGACCTGCTGGGCACAGGCACGCTGTCCGGCCCCACCATGGCCGAAGCCGGCGCCCTGCTGGAAATCACCGAAGGCGGCAAAAAGCCCCTGAGCCTGAGCAACGGCGAAACCCGCACCTTCCTGCTCGACGGAGACGCCGTGGTCTTTGCCGGCTGGTGCGAAAAGCCCGGTGCCGCGCGCATCGGCTTTGGCGAATGCCGTGCCACCGTTCTGCCCGCGCACCAGGCCTGAGCGGGCCTCGGCCATCCCGCAAAAAACCGGCCTGGTGCCGGTTTTTTGTTGGAAATCTGTCTTCGGCCTGCTCGTAACGCCATGACACAATTGCAGCCATGCCTTCCGCTTCGGACACCCCCACCCCTGCGCTCGCCCCTGCTGGCCGAAACCAGCGCCAGGAGCCCGTACTGAACCAGCCTGCGCGCTCGGATGCCAGCCCCTTGCCTGCCTCCATTGCAGGAGCCTTTGCAGCCGCGGCCTATTCCATGCAGCACAGCCTGCAACACGAGGCTGAGCAGAGCACTGCACCCGAAGAGGAGGACAGCGGCCTGCTGCCCCAGCTCTATGCCAGCCGCCTGAGCCCACGTTCACGCGACTTTTACCTGGCCCAGTTCAAGCGCTTCGATGCCCTGGACCGCAGCCTGCCCAGCTGGAATATGGCGGCAGCCTTCCTGACCCTGGCCTGGTGCAGCCTGCACGGTCTATGGCGCGAGGCTGGCAAATACCTCGCAGCCGTCACGGCAACCGCGCTGATCTGGTGGTTTGGCCTGCGCCCGGCTCTGCCCGAGGCCATGGCTCTGGGCCTGGGCATTGCACTTTGGCTGGTGGCTGTGGCCGTGCCCGGCCTGCTGGGCAATGGCTGGTACTGGCGCAAGATCAGGGCCCAGACGCTGCAGGCGATTACGGACGCGCCCAATATGGCCGCCGCCCATGCCGCCTTGCAGGCGCAGGTCGGCTCTCCTCGCAACAGAACCGCAGCCATGCTGGTGCTGGCCCTGCCTGTGGCAGCGGCCGCAGGCGCGGGCCTGGCCTTGCTGCCCGCCGATGGCCCGGCACCGACCAAGAGCGCAACGCCTGCAGCCACCGCCGTGGCCAATCGTCCAGCTGCCAGCCCGGACCTGGCAAAGCCCGCCCCCGAGGCGACCTCTGCTGCCGCCCAGCCAGAAAACCGCCCGGCAGAGCCCGCGCCTGTGACTGCCACCGAGACAGACACACGCGCAGAGCAGGCTGCGCCCGACGCAGCTGCCTCAGTGCCGAGCAAAGCGGCGGTCAAAGCCGAGCTGAGCGAAAAGCCGACAGCCAGGCCCGCGACAGATACAAAGGAACAAGCTGCCCCCTCGACACCCCATGCCGGCTCGGACCTGGTTCCTGGCAAGTTCTATCTGAATCTGGGCGTCTATTCCGAGGCCGGCAATGCCGACAAGGTGCTGGCGCAGCTGCAAAAGTCCAGACTGCCCGCGCTGACGCAGAAGATGGCCAGCAACAAGGGGGAAGTCACCCGAGTACGCAGCGGCCCCTTCGAGAGCCGAAAGCGCGCTGAAAAGGCTGCACGCAAGCTGCAGGCCGCGAATATCGATGCCGGCATCTTTCAAAGTGCAGAAGGAGCCCACAAGCCATAGACTCTGGCGCTGAAAATTCACAGTCAAAATGCGACCATTCCCTTGATGGAATTGCGCATGAAGCTATCAAATTTTCGCATTGCTTTGTTGCACCCGCTTGCACATCAAGGCTTGGTCTGGCATGCGCGAGCACCTGGGGGCGCTATGGTGTGGGGCATGAAGCATCGAACACCCACTCTGCATATTTCCACCCGCCCTTTGCTCGGCATGGCTGCTGCCAGCATGGCTCTGCTGATGGCAGGCTGCGCCAGCAACGGCATGGTCGCAGGCGGCAAGACCGCCCCGCCTGCGCGTCAGCTGCAGGTATGCCACGCGGAGCCGGTACAGATCTACATCGGCCACAACACCGTGGCATCGACGCTGGAAACCATCCGCCAGAAATCCGGCTCGTACCTGCTGCGCGTGCTGCGCGAGGGTCAGCCCGCGACCATGGATTACAACCAGGAGCGCCTGAACGTCATCACCAATGACGCAGGCAAGATCACGGCGCTGCGCTGCGGCTGAACACCCGCCAGGACTTACAGGAACATTTCCTGCAGGTCGCTCAGAAAGTCAAAGCCGCGTTCGGTGGGCACCACGCGGCCCAGATCGCGGCTGATCAGGCCCTTGGCCTGGGCCTGATTGAGCCCCTTGGCAATGGCCGACATGGGCAGGCCCGTGCGCTCCATGAACTCCTGCAAGGCAAAGCCGCCGCGCAGGCGCAGCGCGTTGAGCATGTATTCGAACGGCAGATCGGCGCGCTTGACCTCGTTGTCCTGTGCCAGCGGCGTGCCGGCCAGTGCCATGTCCATATAGCGGGCCGGATCGCGGAAACGCACCTGACGCACGATGCGGTGGGCAAAGCTCAGCTTGCTGTGCGCACCGGCGCCAATGCCCAGATAGTCGCCGAACTGCCAGTAGTTGCTGTTGTGAAAGCACTGATGGCCGTCCTTGGCATAGGCCGAGACCTCATAGCGCTGCATGCCCGCGGCCCTGGTGCTGGCCGTGATCAGGTCCAGCATCTCATAGGCCGTATCGTCCTCCGGCACCACGGGCGGATATTTGGCGAAATAAGTGTTGGGCTCGATGGTCAGGTGATAAATCGACAGATGTGGCGGTGCAAACGACAGTGCCGTGTCCACATCGCGCTGCAGATCGACCATGCTCTGGCCGGGCAACGCATACATGAGATCGATATTGAAGGTCTCGAAATTGTCCGCCGCCTCGCGCACCGCAGCCTGGGCCTGCGCCGCATCATGCACACGGCCGACAGCCTGCAGATAGCGGTCGTCAAAGCTCTGCACCCCGATTGACAGGCGGTTCACGCCAGCCGCACGGAAGGCCTTGAAACGGTCCTTCTCGAAGGTGCCAGGGTTGGCTTCCATGGTGATCTCGCAATCGGGCTCCATACGCAGACGCGCGCGCAGACCGGCAATCAGCTTGTCCATGGATTCGGGAGAAAACAGGCTGGGCGTGCCCCCGCCCATGAAGACGCTGTGCACCGTGCGCCCCCAGATCAGCGGCAGCGCAGACTCCAGATCGGCCATCAAAGCATCGATGTAGCGATCCTCGGGCAGCGCATCTCCCTTGGCCCAGGCATGCGAGTTGAAGTCGCAATACGGGCATTTCTTGAGACACCAGGGCAGGTGCACATACAGAGACAGCGGCGGCAGGCTGCCCAGCTGCAGCGTGCCAGGCCGCATGTAATGCTGAATATCGCGCTGCACCGCCGCTTCGGCGGTCTCTGTTTGATGCTGAATGGGAATCATGGGAAATATGCTTTTCTAGCGCAAACAAAACCGACGCCGCTAAAACTAGCACACCCCAACCATGGGACAGCAAGCAAGGGCCCAGGCGGCCCCGCCGCCCCGCAGCAAGGCCGTCGTCCCCCTTCCATAGCGCGCAGAGAAAGGGGGAAGGCGCGGGGCCGCCTAGGCAAAGCGCCTCAGGGGGAGTGCGGTCAAAGACCGCTGGTTATAACCATCTCTCTTTCACCATCGCGATCATCTTCCGAGAAGAAAGTCCACGATGGCTGTGCGCATGCTTGAGCTCGGGCTCCATCTCGGCAAAGGTCAGGCCCAGCTCGGGAATAAGCAGTACCGGGTCAAAGCCGAAGCCATTGCTGCCACGGCGCTCGGTCGTGAGCAGAGCCTGCACGCGTCCTACGGCAATCAGCGGCTCGGGGTCCTTGGGCGAGCGCACGCCCACCAGGGTGCTGACCATGGCGGCACGGCGGTTGGTCACACCCTGCATCTGCTCGAGCAGCGCGCGCACATTGTTGTCGTCGCTTTTCTCGTAGCCGAACTGGGTGCAATAGTAGGCCGTGTCCACACCGGGCAGACCGCCAAAATGATCCACACACATGCCGGCATCATCGGCAATGGCGGGCAAGCCGGTCTTCTCGGCCGCAAAGCGCGCCTTGGACAGCGCATTCTCTACAAAGGTGCCATAGGGCTCGGGAGCTTCTCCCTCGAACAGATCGCCCTGACGAATCAGCTCCACGCCCAGCGGGGCAAACATGGCTTGCAACTCGGCGAGCTTTCCGCGGTTGTTGGATGCCAGCACAATTTTCATAATAAAAATCCATGGAAGCGCTTATGGCGCTTACGCAATCAGCTATTGATTCAGTAGTTTCAAGCCAGCGCCTATTGCAGCGTGCAACCGTGTTCAGGTCTTGGCTTTCTGGCGCTGTGCCGAACGGCGTATGGCCTCGTTGATTTCGGCAATCGATCGCTCGATGGCCTCGTCGTCGAGCTCATCCTCGCAGTCTTCGATCGGCCCCACCTGTATCGTGGACTCGAAGCCCTGATCCTCGATTTCCTGTGTGGAAATGGAAGACGGCTCGAAATTATTCGGTGTTTCCCATACCAGTGCCAGCACGGTGACATTGTCGCTGCCGTCCCCGGCTCGCTTGAGCGCCGTATCGACCAGCATGGGCACAAAGTGGGCCACGGCCTTGCCGTTCATGATCTGGAGAATTTCCGGCGTCGGCACCGCCCCCCAGAGGCCATCGGAGCACAGCATCAGCTGATCGCCCTCCTCAAGCCGCCTTGTCTCGCTCACATCGAAGATGGGCTTGGAAGGCGAGCCCAGGCAGGTGAACAGCACATTGCGGTTGGCCGGCGCCAGCGCACCGGAGACCTTGCGCATCTCGCTGTACGAATGATCACGTGTTCGCTCCACGAGCTGCCCGTCGCGCACCCAGTACAGACGCGAGTCGCCGCAGTGTATCCAGGTCACCTTGCCGTCCTGCAGCACGGCCGCCACCAGCGTGGTGCGCGGCGTGTCCATCATGCCCTTGGTGCTGGCATAACGCAGTATCTGGCGATGGGCCTGCAGCAACGCCTCTTCCAGAAACAGGGCAGGCTCTTCCAGCATGGGCTTGGCCTTTTGCTGAAAAAGCGTGGAAACCACCTGCAATGCTATCTGTGCGGCCACTTCGCCGTCCGGATGCCCGCCCATGCCGTCCGCCAGCACGAACAATGCCGCCTCTCGCGTGTAGCAGTAGCCCATGCGGTCTTCGTTGAGGGCACGGCCTCCACGGCGGCTGAGCTGGAAGACGGAAAATTTCATGGTTTGCGATTGCTGTCGGTCACCGCTCCACGTTCGGAGCCGCCGAGTTTCTGAAGATTCTTCCTGGCGTCATGCACCATGTTGTCAAACTGCATGCGCATGCGCTCCTGCATGCTGAGCTTGGTATAGCGACGCTCGCCTTCGCGGCTCAGCTCTTTTTGCAGGGCAAACACCGACTGCGGGCGCGAGAGCGGATCCATGGCCATGCACCACTCCACCACCTCGATCAGATTGTCCGAATACACGCCGCGCAGCTTGTTCAAGGCAAGGGCCAGTCGGTCCTTGTCCTGACGCTGCGGAGCTTCATTGGGCGGTATGCCCTGCATGCAGGCATAGATGCAGGCGCCAATGGCGTAAATATCGGTCCAAGGACCCAGCTGGGAATCGCGCCGGTACATCTCAGGGGCAGCAAAGCCCGGCGTGTACATGGGACGAATGAAGTTGCCCTCCTTGGACAGCACTTCGCGCGCGGCGCCGAAATCGATCAACACGGCCTTGTCGTCATTGGTGATGAAGATATTGGCGGGCTTGATGTCCAGATGCAGCATCTTGTGCTGATGCACGATGCGCAGGCCGCGCAGCACCTCGTCAAACAGAGAGCGGATGGTCGACTCCCTGAACACCTTGTCGGCCTTGAGCTCGCGCGCCGTGACGATGAACTCCTGCAGGGTCGCCCCTTCCAGGTAGTTCATCACCATGTAGACGGTTTCGTTTTCGCGAAAGAAATTCAGCACGCTCACCACGGAGGCGTGGGAAATCTGCGCCAGCGAGCGCCCTTCCTCGAAAAAGCTCTTGAGCCCGAGGCGATAGAGGGACAGTTTTTCTGGCGCCACCATGGGCTGCAGTTCGGCAGGCGCCCGAGTGGCAAGCGAAGCCGGCAGGTACTCCTTGATCGCTACCTGCTGGCCATCGGCGTCCAGAGCCAGGTAGACAATCCCGAACCCCCCCGAGGAAATCCTGCGCACCACCCGGTATCCGCCTATTGTGCTGCCCGACGGTAGGGGGGCTGGCTTGGTTTTTGTAGACATTTTTTACCGGTAAACCTCAAGGATGATACGAAACCCGGATAATCGGGAAATTGCAAGCATCCATCAAAAGTCCAATGCCAGTTTACAGCATGACCGGATACGCCAGTGCCCAGCACAGCGCATCCGTTGAGGGTGGTCAAGAGTCCCAGTCCAACAGCCGTCTGGGCCTTGAGATCCGCGCGGTCAATAGCCGCTTTCTGGATTTGTCCTTCCGCCTTCCCGACGAACTGCGCGCCCTTGAACCGGCCCTGCGCACCTTGCTCACCGCGCGCCTCAAGCGCGGCAAGGTGGAAGTACGAGCCGCCATCGACGTCTCCAGCAACCAATCCCTGCCCATTCCCTCAGCCACCCAGCTGCAACGCCTGGTGACCCTGCAGGACTCGGTTCAGGCCTGGCTGCCCAAGGCACGCGACCTTTCCGTGGCCGATGTGCTGCGCCTGTGCAGCGGCACCGCCACCGCCACCACGGACTGGAGCGAAATCGCTCCGGCCCTGGCCGAACAGGCCGTCACCGAGCTGCTCGCGGCTCGCGCCCGCGAGGGCGAGCGCCTGGCCGACATGCTGCTCGACCGCATCAAGCAACTGCGCGAACTGGCCAAGACCGCCACGCCGCTGGTGCCGCAGTTGGTGGAGCAGCAGCGCCAGAAGTTCCTGGAGCGCTGGAAGGAGGCCATGGCCCTCGGCGAAGGCTCGGTTGCACCCGAAGCCGCCCAGGACCGCGCCCTGGCCGAAGCCACGGCCTTTGCCATCCGCATCGACGTGGCTGAAGAAGTCACGCGCCTGGGCTCTCACCTCGACGAAATCGAGCGCCTGCTCAAAAAGGGTGGCGACATCGGCAAGCGTCTGGACTTCCTGATCCAGGAGTTGCACCGTGAAGCCAACACCCTCGGCTCCAAATCAGCCACGCTGGAGCTGACCCGCATCAGCGTCGACATGAAGGTGCTGATCGAGCAAATGCGCGAACAAGTGCAGAACATCGAGTAAGCAAGCCCTGGGCGTACCTACCCCGTACGCTCGATTCATGCCCAAAGTCATGCCCAAAGTCATGGACCATCCCGGAAATCTATTTGTCGTGTCGGCACCCAGCGGTGCCGGCAAATCCTCTCTGGTACGCGCCCTGCGTGAATTCGACGCACGCGTCTACCCCTCCGTCTCTCACACCACGCGCGCGCCGCGCGGCCAGGAAAAACATGGCCGTGAGTATTACTTCGTCTCGGACGCCGAATTCGACGCAATGGTCGCCAACAACGGCTTTGTGGAATGGGCCAATGTGCACAGCCGCCGCTACGGCACGGCCAAGAGGTCTCTGGAAGAGCGCATCCAGAGCGGCACCGATGTGCTCCTCGAAATCGACTACCAGGGCGCATTGCAGGTCAAACGGGCATTTCCCAATGCCGTGCTGATCTTCATCCTGCCGCCCAGCTGGGACGAGTTGCGGGCCCGCCTGGAAAACCGTGGCGAGGACGCTCCCGAAGTCATCGAGTTGCGCCTGAAGAACGCCGAAGAGGAAATGGCGCAGGTCGCAAAATTCGACTTCGTTATAATCAACGAACTGTTTGAGAGTGCGCTCTTTGATCTCAAGGCGATCATTCACGCGCAACGCCTCAAATATGCGGCCCAGCGGCGCCTTCGCGCCGACACCTTCGAGTCGCTCAATATCCCTGAATCCAACTGACCGTTCCCGGAGTTCCTGATGGCACGCATTACTGTTGAAGATAGCCTGGAGCAGATCCCCAACCGCTTCCAGCTCGTTTTGGCCGCGACTTATCGCGCCCGCATGCTCAATCAAGGCCATACCCCCAAGATTGAAACCAAGAATAAGGCCAGCGTCACAGCCCTGCGTGAAATCGCAGACGGCAAGGTAGGCCTGGAAATGCTGAAGAAGGTGCCGGGTTGAGCTGTTGCATCGCAGCACCAAAATAGACAATTAAGCACCGCTCGTCGGTGCTTTTTTGTGCCTAGCAGCTTGCACTCCATACTTGCAGGCTACATTTAAGGAATATGACAGCGGCCCAGAACTCGACGATTGCTCCTTCCTCTACGGCACCGGCCAAGCCTCAGCGCATGCCCGCTGATCAGGCTGCACGTGTGTCGGCTGCTGCTTTTGAGGGCTTGATGGAGCATCTCGGCTATCTGGATGCCGACAGCGCCGAGCGCGTGCGCCAAGCGTATATCTACGCAGATCAAGCACATACCGATCAGTGGCGCAGCAGTGGAGACCCCTATATCACCCACCCCATCGCGGTCACGGGAATCTGCGCCAACTGGAAGCTCGATGCCCCCGCCCTGATGGCGGCCCTGCTGCATGACTCCATGGAGGATTGCGGCATCACCAAGCTGGATCTGAAGGAACGCTTTGGCGAGGATGTGGCCGAACTGGTGGACGGGCTGACCAAGCTGGACAAGCTGCAGTTCAATACCCGCGAGGAAAACCAGGCAGAGTCCTTTCGCAAGATGCTGCTGGCCATGGCGCGCGATGTGCGCGTCATCCTGATCAAGCTGGCCGACCGCACCCACAATATGCGCACCATGAGCGACATGCCGCGCAGCAAGTGGGGCCGCATCTCGTCCGAAACGCTGGAGATCTACGCCCCCATCGCTCACCGCCTGGGTCTGAACCAGACCTATCGCGAGCTGCAGGACCTGTCGTTCAAACATCTGCACCCCTGGCGCTATGCCACGCTGGAAAAAGCCATCGGTCGCTCGCGTACACGCCGCCGTGACCTGGTCCATCGCGTGCAGGATGAAGTCAGCACCGCTTTTGCCACGCACAGCCTGTCGGTTCGCCTGCTGGGCCGCGAGAGCACGCTGTATTCGCTGTACCAGCGCATGCAGAAGAACCAGCTGAGCTTTGCCAAGGTCACCGACATCTACGGCTTTCGCATCATCGTCCCCAAGACGCTGGACTGCTACACCGCCCTGGGCGTGCTGCACCAGAAGTACAAGCCCATGCCGGGCCGCTTCAAGGACTACATCGCCATTGCCAAGAGCAATGGCTACCAGTCGCTGCACACCACGCTGGTCGGTCCCTCCAGCGTCAGCATCGAATTCCAGATTAGAACGGAAGAGATGAACATCGTGGCCGAGGCCGGCGTCGCGGCCCACTGGCTGTACAAGGCGCAGCAAGGTCATGACTCCGAGCATCTGTCCACCCAGTGGCTGCAGTCCCTGCTCGACATCCAGAACGAGACCCGCGACGCGGCGGAGTTCTGGGATCACGTCAAGGTCGATCTCTTCCCCGATGCCGTGTACGTGTTCACGCCCAAGAGCGAGATCATGGCCATGCCGCGCGGTGCCACGGTGGTGGACTTTGCCTACGCCATCCACAGCAAGATCGGGCATCGCACCACGGCGGCCAAGATCAATGACGAGGAAGTGCCGCTGCGCACCGAACTCAAGAGCGGCGATGTGGTGCAGATCATCACCTCCGAAACCTCCACGCCCAACCCGGCCTGGCTGAGTTTTGTGAAAACCGGTCGCGCGCGCTCCAAGATTCGCTCCTACCTCAAGAATGCGGCCCAGACCGAAGCCGGTCAGCTCGGAGAAACGCTGCTGGCCCAGGCTCTGCGTGCCGAAGGCATTGACAGCGTACCGTCTCAGGACGATGCCAACAAGAACGTCTGGGACGAAATCTTGCGCATCACGGGCAACCGCACGCCCGCAGACCTCATGGTCGATATCGGCATGGGCCGCCGCATCGCCTCGCTGGTGGCGGCGCGCATGACCGCCTTCATGACCAAGCAGGGGGTGCGCCCGGATGCCCTGCTCATCACGCAGGAGCGCTTCAATACGCACAACCGCCCCTTCCAGGGTGCGGTCACGCTCAACGGCGACGAGAGCAGTTCGGTCTATTACTCGCACTGCTGCCGCCCCGTGCCTGGCGACCCGATTCTGGGCTACCTGGGCGGTCAGGGCCTGGTCGTGCACCACGCCCATTGCAACAATGCCATCAAGCTGCGTGAAAAGGATGCCGACCGTTTCATCACCGTGGACTGGTCCGACGACATCACGCGCCTGTTCGAGGCGGGAATCGTGGTCACCGTGCAAAACAACAAGGGCGTGCTGGCCCGTGTGGCGGCCGAGCTATCGAATGCCGAAGCCGATATCGTGCGCGTCGAGATGACCGATGAAGCCGCGATCGGCACCACCGACCTGCGCTTTGTCATCTCCGTGCAGAACAGCGTTCAGCTGGAGAATGCGCTGCGCAATCTGCGCCGCCTGCACTCGGTCATTCGCGCCAGCCGCGTCATGGCCTGACCTCTTCCATGCTCCACAAGGCCGCCTCGGGCGGCCTTTTTCATGGGCGAAAGATTTTGTTGCATTCTGCGGGAGCTATCCCGCCATGCAACAGTCCCCAGGCCACGGCAGCAAGCGACAATGGCATTCATGCTCCAAACCGCACCTTCGCTTCTGAATGTCCGTCAGCCGTTGCTGATCACCGCCATCGCAGCAGCCCTGCTCGCAGGCTGCGCCACCCGGTCCGAGCCTCCTGCGGCGGTGGTGCCCGAACCGGCACAGCCTGCCAAAACAGAGCAAGGCACTGACGAAGCAGCGATGGAAAGTCCCATACAGGCCAGCAACTTCGCACACTGGAAGCAGGAATTCGCCCCACGCGCACGCGCAGCAGGCATTTCGGAGCGCACACTGCGCAGCGCATTGGCCGGCGCCAGACTCCAGCCCAGCATCGTCAGGCTCGACCGTTCCCAGCCCGAGTTCACGCGCACGCCCTGGCAGTATCTGGACAGCGCCGTCTCCGCACAACGCATCAGGACCGGCAAGCTCAAGATGCAGGAATACGCAGCCAGTCTGCAAGCGGCCAGCCAGCGATATGGCGTGCCGGCGCCCGTGATTACAGCCATCTGGGGCATGGAGAGCAATTACGGCAGCAACTTCGGCAGCTTCTCGGCCGTGGATGCGCTGGCCACTCTCGCCTTCGACGGCCGCCGTGCCGAATGGGCGCAGAAGGAGCTCATTGCCGCTCTGCGCATCATCGACAACGGCGATATCGACGCCGCCCATATGATCAGCTCGTGGGCCGGTGCCATGGGCAACACCCAGTTTCTGCCCTCAGTCTTCCTGCAATATGCAGTCGATGCCGATGGAGACGGTCGCCGCGACATCTGGGGCTCCATGGCCGATGTGGCCGCCTCCACGGCCAACTATCTTGCAAGCTCGGGCTGGAACCCCGGCGAACCCTGGGGCGTTGAAGTGCGCCTGCCAGCCAATTTCGATTACGCGCGCACCGAGCTTTCCACGCGCCAGAACAGCAATGCCTGGGCGACAGAAGGCGTGCAAAGCATGAACGGACAGGCCTTGCCTGCGATGGCCGGAGCCAGCATCATTGCACCGGCCGGTGCCCGTGGTCCGGCCTTCATGGTGGGCAGCAACTTCCGCGCCATCCTGCGCTACAACAACTCCACCAACTATGCACTGGCCGTGAGCCTGCTCGCATCGCAACTGGCAGGCAATGGTGGTGTCAGCGCCGAATGGCCGCGCGATCTCAGCGCACTCACACGTGAGCAGACACGGGCGCTGCAGACCGCACTCAGCCAGCGCGGCTTTGCCACCGGAGCGGCCGACGGCGTGATGGGTCCGGCCACCCGGGCCGGGCTGCGTCAATACCAGCAAAGCGAGGGCCTGGTGGCAGACGGCTACCCCACGCTGGAGCTGCTGCAACGCCTGCAGGCTGGCAACCCATCTCAAAAACAATAGCTTTTAGCGCTTGTTGATCAACGATTTCAATTCTAAAACCATCTGAAATCATTGAACATCAAGCGAGTGAAGCTCACAAAATAAAAGCGCAGCTTCCACACGGAAGCCGCGCTTTTTTGTTGCCCCTGAAATCAGGATCGAGATGTGGGCTGAGGATAGCTGACGTCCAGAATCTCCAGCATGCGCACACCGGCCGGCGTGGGCAAGGCCACCTCGTCGCCCACGCGCGCCTTGAGCAGCGCACGCGAAACCGGGGCAATCCAGCTGACCTGGTTCTGCGCGCTGTCCGCCTCGTCAATGCCCATGATGGTGATGGTGCGCTCCACGCCCTCGTCATCGACATAGCTGACCGTGGCGCCAAAGAAGACCTGGTCGCTGCCCGCATGCACGGCAGGGTCGACCACCTCGGCAATCTCCAGTCTCTTGGTGAGAAAGCGGATGCGGCGGTCGATCTCGCGCAGACGCTTTTTGCCGTAGAGATAGTCGCCGTTCTCGGAACGGTCGCCGTTGCTGGCCGCCCAGTGCACGATCTCCACGATCTTGGGGCGCTCGTTGTCGATCAGATCCAGCAGCTCGTCCTTGATGCGCTGGTAGCCCTGGGGCGTGATGTAGTTCTTGCCGCCGACGGGCAATGGCGGCAGAGCGCCGACGTCATCATCGTCGTCGCCGTCCGATTCTTTGGTGAAAGCCTTGCTCATGAGGCCGATCTTCACACAGATCCGGGCCTGATCAGAGCATGGCTCGTCAAAGCCCGGAAACGAAAAAACCTCAGAACCTTGCAGTTCTGAGGCTTGTCGTTTGGTGCGGCTGGCAGGAATCGAACCCACGACCCCTTGGTTCGTAGCCAAGTACTCTATCCAGCTGAGCTACAGCCGCTAAGCCTCGAATTATATACAGATTTTGGAGCCGCTCGGTGAAAACCCGGATTTTTCTTCAAAGACATCCAGCACCGGCAGTCCTGCCGCCACAGGCAAGGCAGAAACGAAAAAGCCTCAGAACTTTTCAGTTCTGAGGCTTGTCGTTTGGTGCGGCTGGCAGGAATCGAACCCACGACCCCTTGGTTCGTAGCCAAGTACTCTATCCAGCTGAGCTACAGCCGCTAAGCCTCAAATTATATACAGTTTTTGGAGCCTGCAGAAAAGGTCTCCAGGAATTTCAGATCCCGCGCGCTGCTTCAGGCTTGCGACCACATGAAAAGCCTGATTCCAAGCACATGCATATGCGCTAATCTTGAGCGTTGAAACCGGTCCGCCAGCAAGCTGCTGGCGGCCTCTGCAATGCCGCGTTCATGGACCCCAAAGAGCCAGCCCCCGCGCGTCAGGGCAGCCGGTCGCTCCAGGCCGCCGCACGCTGCGGCAGTGCATTCAGAACCATCAATGACGACAGACAGACAACAGGCCTCGCCTTCGATTCCTCCATCCGTGGCCATGTGGGAGCAGCTGTTTCGCCGCAGCGCCAGGCCCTCTCTAAGCCTTCAGGGTCAGATTCGCGAAATGCTGGTCGATGCCATCCTCAGCGGCATTCTCGCGCCCGGCGACGCTATCCCCTCGAGCCGGGAACTGGCCAAGCTGCTGGGCGTGGGTCGCATCACCGTGGTCATGGCCTACCAGCAGCTGACCGAAGAGGCCTTCTTGCTGAGCCGCGAGAGAAAAGGCCATTTCATACACCCCGATGTGCTGCAGGGCCGCACGGCCGAGCGCACGCCGGGCAGCGGCAGGAGCACGGACGCCGAGGCGCACACGGACTGGTCGCGCCGCCTGTGGCTGCGCCCCAGCCTGCAGCGCAGCATCGTGAAGGAAGACGACTGGCAGCGGTTCCCCTATCCGTTTCTCTACGGCCAGTTCGACAAGGAGCTGTTTCCCACGGCCGCCTGGCGCGAATGCTGCCTCAAGTCCCTGGGCGTGGTGGACATCCGCATGTGGGCGCCCGATCACATCACCCGCGACGACGACAGCCTCATCCAGCAGGTGCAGACCAAGATCCTGCCGCGCCGCGGCGTCTGGGCGTCACCCGACGAAATCATCATCACAGTCGGCGCCCAGCATGCGCTGTACATGGTGGCCGATTTGCTGATGCGCGAGGGCACCTCCATCGGCATCGAAAACCCCTGCTACCCCGATGCGCGCAATATCTTCAGCAGCCGCACCTCGCAGGTCATTCCCATTGGCGTGGATGGCGATGGACTGCCTATCGTCAATGCCATGCGCAAGCTCGAGTACCTCTACGTCACGCCCAGCCATCAGTGCCCCACGGGCGTCACCATGCCGCTGGAGCGGCGCGAAGCCTTGCTGGAGGCCGCACAGAAGCACGACCTCATCATCATCGAGGACGACTACGAAAGCGAAAGCAGCTTCGACGAACAGCCCATCCCGGCACTCAAAAGCCTGGACCGCAACAACCGCGTGATCTATATCGGCAGCCTCTCCAAGAGCCTGGCACCCGGCCTTCGCGTGGGCTATATCGTGGCTCCGCCCGAGCTGATCAAGGAGCTGCGTGCCCTGCGCCGCCTGATGATCCGCCATCCTTCCACCTTCATCCAGCGCACATTGGCCATGTTCATCTCGCTGGGCCACTACGAGGCCCAGCTGCGCCGTCTCGGCCAGGCCCAGAAAGAGCGTCATGCCGAGCTGACGGCAGCCATGGCTCGCTACCTGCCCCAATGCCGCATCACGCCGGTACGCGGCGGCGGCTCGTGCTGGGTGCAACTGCCCGACCATGTGCCCGCGCAGGCACTGGCACGCCAGGCCGCCGAGCATGGAGTGCTGATCGAGCCCGGCGATGTGTTCTTCACCTCCCCTCGCAACACGGGCAACTTCATACGCCTGGGCTATCAGTCCATTCCCGCGGGACAAATCGCCCAGGGCATCAAGGCCCTGGCAGAAGCCATGCACTGCATGTAGAGGCGCAAAACAAAAAGCCCCGGACTCAGGGTCCGGGGCTTTTTGTCGGTCTCATCAATTCTTGCGCAGCTTGGGCGGAGCCAGCTCGTCGAGCAGCCCCTCGGGACTGATTCCGCGCCGCAATGTCTGACGCACGCGATAGGCAATCAGCAAGATGCACAGGCTGGCCACACCCAGGGCCAGCGGAGTGCGCTGTTCGGGAATGAAGCCCATGGCCACCACGATGGACAGCATGCCCGCAATCGCCAGCCAGGTCAGATAAGGAAAGCACCACATGCGCACCTTGAGCAGATGCGGAGCCTCGTTCTCCAATCGATAGCGCAGGCGCAACTGGGAAATCGCAATCAGGATGTAGACGAAGATGGCCACGGTGCCATAGGAGTTCACGAGAAAGGCGAACACCTTGTCGGGAGACAGATAGGACATGACGATGGCACCGTAGCCGAACAAGGTGGCCACCAGAATCGCGTACACGGGCACGCCGTTGCGGCTGACCTGGGCCAGCACCTTGGGCGCATCGCCGCGTCGCGTCAGCGCAAACAGCATGCGCGAAGAGGCATAAAGCCCGGAGTTGAGCGCCGACAGCACGGCGGTCAGCACCACGGCATTCATGATCTGGGCAGCGGCCGGCACGCCCATGGCATCGAGAGCACTGACATAGGGCGTGGACATGCCGATGGAGTTCCATGGCACCAGGCATGCCACCAGCAGCACCGATCCCACATAGAACACCAGCACGCGCAGGATGACCGAATTCGTGGCCTTGGCCACGGCCTTCTGGGGCTCGGCGGTTTCGGCGGCCGCAATCGTCACGATCTCCGCGCCGAAATAGAAGCCGGTCGCGGCCACGGCGCCCGTGAGCACCGGAACAATGCCGTTGGGCATGAAGCCGCCGTTCTGGCTCAGGTTGGCGACATGCATTCCGCTGCCGCCCGGTGTCAGGCCCAGCACATAGACACCGGCAATGAACAGAAACACCACGATGGCGGCCACCTTCACGGATGCCAGCCAGAACTCGCACTCGCCAAAGGATTTGACCGAGACCAGATTGGTCAGCGTCATCATGATCAGCAGGACCAGGCTGATGCTCCAGGCCGGCACGTCGGGCAGCCAGTAGCGCACCAGCTCCGCCCCCGCCACCGCTTCGATCGCCACGACGATGACCCAGAAATACCAGTACATCCAGCCCGTGAGAAATCCCGCCAGTTGGCCCACGGCGGGCCGGTCGCGCCAGGCTTCCCGGGCGTACTCGTAAAACGAGCCTCCCGTCATGGAGCAGGCCATCTCGCCCAGCATGCGCATGACCAGCACCACCAGCAGGCCGGTGATCAGAAAAGAGATGACGGCCGCCGGCCCGGCCGACTTGATGACCACGCCACTGCCGACGAAGAGCCCGGCACCGATGACACCGCCCAGGGCAATCATGGTCATGTGCCGCTGCTTGAGACTGTGCGACAGCCCGTCCGGCGACGAATGCGGATTTCCAATCATTTTTGTCTCCTGTCTTGCCGGCCTGGAAATGCCGGTCGCCACGGCTTTATGTATCTGGCTGTGCCTTGCTGCTCATGCAGGCCGTTGCCGTGGTCGTTCAGTTATCTGCTTGAAAATTGTTGCGCGAAGCCATGCGTGCAGCGCCCCCTGCCGCGAGACAAGAATGCGCGCACGCAAACCAGGCTCGTGTCAGGAAATCGCCACAGGCGGGCGATCCTTGCGGTAGGCGTTCTTGACGGCGATCTTGCCGTCACGGAAGGTGAACACATCGACCATGCGTGCCTCTACACGCAGGCCGTCGGCCTTGGTGCCCTTGAAGGTGCTCTCCGAAACACCGCGCGTGCCTTGCACAAAATGCTCTCCATCCACCCAGGCCGCATCGGGGAATGCCTGCCAGGCCAGCTGAAAGCCCTCACGCACGGCTTCACGACCCACGAAGCTGCGTCCCATCAGATCAGGGCCGGCAACGGCATGAAACTCGCACTCGTCGGCCATGAAGTCCATCAATGCGTCAATGTCATGGCGATTCCACGCGTCGGAGAAACGCGCCAGAAACTGGACATCGGGTTGGGATTCTTGCTTGCTCATATGCTCTCCAGATTGCTGTCATGTCATGGGGGTCGACCATTGCAAAAGCGCCCCCTTTCTATCGAAAAATGCCTGAAATTCCGATGGCTCATGGTAGGTAGCACTGGCTCCATTTCGTAGGGCCAGTTGCCGGCTATCGTTAAGTCCAAGGCCTTGCCGCGCAGGGCAGTGATCCCTCGCGAGATGACGGCGGCGCGCACCGAAAAATGCCTTGAGAAAGTCCGCTTCTCCTCTGAGCGCGACGCTCTGTCCCAGCTCTTGCGGATGCAGACCGAAGCCCGCCGGCAAATGCCTCTTGTGCCGCTTCATTTAGGTGAAAACGATAGGAGAACATCAACACGCTCAATGCGGTCATCGCTGCCACAGGCGCAGGGGCAGTTCACGGCCACGCCCGCTGTCTGCACAGGTGGCGGTGGACTCCAATGCATCCCCCTGAGGTTGCGGCTGACACAGCCTGTGTCATGCCGATCTGAAGCAGGCCGGCGCGCAGCCCCGCCCGGCGAGCGCGACTCGGTGGGTCGCCCGGTTTGCAGGAGACTCGCTGCCGCCCGTCTGCGGCAATCCCGAGATTCGGATGGCCAGGCTTGCGCGCTGGCTCCATCAAAACCTGTGCCGTGGCCCTAACCAGCTGCGCAAGGGGCTGGCTATGCTGCTCTGGACATCGCAAGCAGTGCATCTGCATTGACTTTGCGTCCATCAATTCCATAGCAATAGAGCGCCGCTTCAAACGCAGCCACACCAGGAGACGACCGCCATGAAAGCCGAGGACATCCGCCCCAGCCATCTGAATCCATACGACCCGCAGTACGACCCCCTGGTGGCAAGAAACCCCGGACATGGTGCCGGCTACGCTCCGACCTACTGGGTAGGGACGGCAGGCCGGCCACCCGAGGACGATGGTCCGGTCTGCGGCGACATGGAAGCCGATGTGGTCATCGTGGGCTCGGGCTTCACGGGCCTGTCCACTGCGCTGTTTCTGGCCCGCGAACACGGCATTCGCGCCGTGGTTCTCGAGGCCAACCAGAGCGCCTGGGGCTGCACCAGCCGCAACGGCGGCCAAGGCCAGAATGCCAGCGGCCGCCTCTATCGCTCGCAGTGGATAGAGCGCTGGGGCAAGGACACAGCCCTGAAGCTGGATGCGGAGATCCGCGAAGGATTCGACACGTTCAAGAAACTGGTTGCGGAGTTTCCAGAATGCGAGCCGCAACCGGGAGGGCATTTGTATATTGCCCACCGCGACAGAAAAATGGATTTTCTGCGCAACGAGACCAGCGTCATGCGCGAAGTCTTCGGCTACGACGCCCGCATACTCAGCGTCGATGCTGTGCGCCGCGACTATGTCGATGACGCCGACTGCCGTGGCGCGATGCATGAGCCCGACGGCATTGGCGTGCATCCGCTCAAGCTGGCATTCGGCTATCTGCGCAAGGCCCGCGAGCTGGGAGTGAAGGTGCATCCCGCCAGCCCCGTGCTGGGCATGGAGACACGCAACGGCGTGCATTACCTCCAGACACCGGGCGGCACGGTCAAGGCACGCGCCGTCGGCTTTGCCACCGGTGGCTATACCAGCAACGGCCTTCACCGCAGTCTGCGCTCCAAGATCATGCCGATTCTCTCGAACTCGCTGGTCACCAGACCCTTGACGGAAGAAGAGCTGGCAGCCACCAATTTCAAGACCACGCAAGTCATCACCGACACGCGCACGCTGCGCTTTTACTACCGCAAGCTGCCCGACAACCGCGTGCAGATCGGCAGCCGCAGCGCCGTCACCGGCGCCGATGCGCCCAATCCGGTCCATATGGCCAAGTTGGTCGAGGGCCTGCACCACAAGTTCCCGGCCCTCAAGGGAATCCAGGTGGACTACTCCTGGTGGGGATGGGTCGATGTAAGCCACGACATGATGCCGCGTATCACCCAGCCCGATCCAAGGGAAAGCGTCTTCTATGCGGTCGGCTATGGCGGCAACGGCGTGTCGTTCTCTGCGCATGCGGGCCGGCGCATGGCCCAGCGCATCGCAGGCCAGAACCTCAAGGCCTTCGAGTTGCCAATCTACAACTCATCGCTCGAATATCCGAATGTGTTCAATATGGTGCGCTCGGAGGCATTTGCACCATTTCGCCGCATGGGGCAGCGCTTTCTCTACCACTGGTATCACATGAACGACGAGAAGAACTGACCCTGCCAGCCGCCGTTCGGGCTTCACGCAACGAAGAGCACCTTCCGCCAGGAAGGTGCTTTTTTTCATGCTATCTACGGATGCGGTGCGGCGCACACCCCGGAGCCCCGGCCACAGGAAAAACCGCCTCTCTGGCACGCATATTGCGCAAGCATTCATGCCTCCCGGCCAGCCCAATCCGCCCTCATCTGTCTGCGATCAGTGAAACCACCTAAGCCCAAGCAGATGCCGCAAAAACGCCCTTCACCAGGACCGAGATATCCCGCGCAAGCCGCGCCATGCAAGGCTTTGCAATGCACGGTCGCGGTGCACGCCAACCCATGCTGCGCGCCCCATCCGGGGCCGTGCGCGACTGGACCTAACGATTCACAGCAACTGGCCCTACTGGCTGCGCAAGGTTGCTCACTACGATCCGCTCAGAAAGCTCTTTGAGCCTCGCGATGCGGCTTTCTACCGGTTCAGCCAGAAGCGGGAATGGGAAAGCAAGTCAGCAAGAGTGAGCACAGCAAGGGTTCTCTGGTCTAAGTCTTCAACCGATATCGCTCTAACCATGGAGAAATTGGCAATGAAAATGCAAAAACGATGGATGCTGAAAGCGGGTGCCGCAACAGCAGCACTGGCCATGACCGGCTTCGCGCTGGCGCAGCAGAAAACCGTGACCTTCGCCAACCAGGACATGCTGGTGCCTCTGCGCCTAGTCATGGAGTCGGGCGAGGTGGAAAAGGAGACGGGCTACAAGATCAACTGGCGCATGTTCTCGGGCGGCGGCGACGTGATACGGGCGATGGCCTCGGGCGACGTGCAGATGGGAGAGGTGGGATCCAGCCCGCTGACCGCTGCCGCCAGCCAGGGGCAGGACATCAAGCTGCTCTGGATCTCCGCGGATATCGCCGGTGCCGAAGCCCTGGTGGCACGCGATGGCGGCGGCATCAGCAATTTCAAGAGCATGGAAGGCAAGCGCATTGGCGTGCCGTTCGTCTCCACCGCGCACTACCAGCTGGTCGCTGCCCTGGGCAAGGAAGGCGTCGACGCGCGCAAGGTCAACATCATGAACATGCGCCCGCCAGAGATTGCCGCGGCATGGGAACGCGGCGATATCGATGCCACCTTTGTCTGGGATCCGGTGCTGGCCAAGGTCAAGCAAAAGGGCAAGGTGATTGCCACCTCCGGCTCCATTGCGCAGATGGGCTATCCCACCTTCGAGGGCATTGCCGTGAGCAGCAAGTTCGCCCAGGAAAATCCCCAGTTCATGGTGGCGTTCATCAAGGCCCTGAATCGGGCCAGCGCCCAGGTGCGCGACAACCTGGCCAGGTGGACTCCCGACTCGCCCGAGATCAAGGCGATTGCCAAATGGAGCAAGGCCGACCCCAAGGACGTGCCCGCAGCCATGGCGCTTTACCGCTTCCCCAGTGCCGAAGAGCAGCTCGGCGTGCAGTGGCTGGAAGGCGGTGCGGCCAAGGCAATGACCAATACCGCAACGTTTCTGAAGTCGCAGGGACGAATCCAGGAGGTCAGGCCCGACTACGCCGCGTACGTGACCAGCAGCTATGTCAAGCAAGCGCTCGGCCGTTGACTGCCCGCCCACGACGGCCAACCCCGTCGTGGCTCCCAGCTTTGTTTCACATAGGAGGGCAATGTCATGCCGACTCTGGATATACGCGACCTGACCGTCAATTACGAGGTCAAGGGCGGACACTTGCAAGCCCTGGCACCCGTCAACCTGACCATGCATGAAGGCGACTTCGTGGTCGCTCTGGGTGCATCGGGCTGCGGCAAGACAACACTGCTCAACTGCATGGCTGGCTTTCTGGCGCCTTCCAGCGGCCAGATCCTGCTGGACGGCAAACCCATTCAGGGCCCCGGAGCCAACCAAGGGGTGGTGTTTCAAAAGCATGCGCTGATGCCATGGCTCAATGTGATCGACAACGTCGCACTGGGACTGCGCATGCGCGGCATGGACCTGAAGCAGCGCACACAGATCGCGGAAGAGAAACTGGGCCTCGTCGGCTTGCAGAACTACGCCAGGCGTGCCGTCTATGAACTCTCGGGTGGCATGCAGCAACGTGTCGGCATTGCCCGTGCGCTGGCCAACGATCCCGCACTGCTGCTGATGGATGAACCCATGGGTGCGCTGGACGCCTTCACGCGCGAGCAGGTTCAGGAAATCCTGCTGCGTGTCTGGCACGCCACCCACAAGATGGTGTTCTTCATCACCCACTCGGTGGAGGAGGCGCTGTTTCTCGCCAGCCGGCTGATCGTCATGAGCCCCAGCCCGGGCCGCATCTCCCATGTCTACGACGATATGCCGTTCTGCCATGAGTTTCTGCGCACCGGCGATGCGCGTGCCGTCAAGTCGCGCCCCGACTTCATCAGGATGCGCGAGGAAGTTCTAAGTCTGATTCACCACCGGGAGCCTGCCAATGTCTGAAGCAGTCCAAATCAACCATCTGCCCGCCACGACAGCGCGCGTGCAGCCCAAGACCACTGCCCCGCAGGCGTCGGGACCGGTGAAGACCAGTCGCTTCAAGACCCCTGGCGAAGGCTCCAGCCTCGGCATCAGCATCGTCACCGTGGCCTTGCTGCTGGCACTGTGGTTTGCCGCCACCAATCTCGGCTGGATCAAGCCCTTGTTCCTGCCCAGCCCGCAAGCGGTGTTCCAGCAGTTCTATGAATACCTAACCGGGCAGGCCAACGACAAACCGCTGTGGCAGCATTTCTCGGCAAGTCTGCTGCGCGTGACCGTGGCGTTCTGGCTGGCCTTCATGATTGCCGTTCCGCTGGGCATTGCGATGGGAATGTCACGCTTTGCACGCGGCGTCTTCGACCCCCCCATCGAGTTCTACCGTCCCCTGCCGCCGCTGGCCTATCTGCCGCTGATCATCATCTGGTTCGGCATCGATGAAACGCCGAAGATTCTGCTGATCTTCCTGAGCTGCTTTGCCCCCCTGGCCCTGGCAGCCCGCTCTGGCATGCGCAGCGCAGCACAGGAGCAGATCAATGCCGCCTATTCGATGGGAGCAAGCTACTTCCAGGTGATCCGCCATGTGATTCTCCCCGCAGCCCTGCCCGACATTCTGGTGGGCATGCGCATTGCCATCGGCTTTGGCTGGACGACTCTGGTTGCCGCCGAAATGGTGGCGGCGAACGTGGGTCTGGGTCAGATGGTGCTCAACGCCTCGAACTTCCTGCGCACGGACATCGTGATCATGGGCATCATCGTCATCGGTGTGATCGCCTATGTGTTCGACCTGTTCATGCGCTGGGTCGAAAAGCGCCTGGTTCCCTGGAAGGGACGCATGTAAGGGCTGCCGACTCCCCGGCGGGGATGGCTCCGGCAAGCAGACAGCGGGCAGGCATTGCGCCTTCCCGCTTTTCTGTTTTCCGGTTTTTCGGCTTGTTGCCCGAGCTTGCCCGGCCTTGTGCGATACCTGCCGCACGCGCCATTCCTGTCATCGTTTGCACAGCATCTCGGCCACCGAAAACAGCAAGGTCTCGTCGATATCGTGCTGCAGATCGACAGCAAGCCTTTGACGGTAGAAGACCCCCAGGTCCAGTCCTAGGCCCAGGGCGCAGACCTTCACGCCGCCCATGCGTTCCTGGGCGGCAAGGACCTGCCTCAGATGCTGATCCAGATAATGCTCGTCATTGGCCTGATGGGTGGCCGTATCCATGGGACAGCCATCGGAGATGACCAGCAGGATGCGACGCTGCGCGGTCTTTGCACGCAGCCTCTGGCACGCCCATTCCACGGCCTCGCCGTCAATGCCTTCACGAAAGATGTCGAGCTTGCGCAGTGCCGCAATGCCGTGCCGGGCATGACGCCAGGGCTTGGCCCCGTCCTTGAAGACAATGTGCAGGCGCTCGTTGAGACGCCCCGGAAACTGCGGCTGGCCGGCGCGCTGCCAGCGGCGGCGTGCTCTGCCGCCATTCCAGGCCTGCGTGGAAAAGCCCAGTATCTCCACGCTCGCTCCAGCCATCTCCAGCGCCCGCCCCAGCACGTCGAGCAATAGCGACAGGGGCCTGGCAAAGGTTTTCATCGAACCCGAGCAGTCCATGAGAATGGTGACAGCGGTCTCGTTGACAGGACGCTGCATCTCGTCCTTGAAAATCGCGCGCTGCTGCGGGTCCGTCACCAGTTGGGACAGGCGACTGCCGTCCAGATGGCCTTCCTCCAGCCCGAAGTTCCAGCCATTGCGCTGCGTGCTGGCCAGGCGCTGTTGCAGATAGCGCGCCAGCCGCCCGGCCTGCTGCAATCCCGAACGCGCCAACTCCTCATCCATCTGCTCCCGGAACTGGGCCAGCTGCAACGCACGGATCAGCTCAGCGGCCTGCACCTCCCTATCGAACTCACGCGTGAAGACCCGGTAGCTTTGCGCGGTGCCGGCCCAGGCCCGGCTATCGCCGCTTTGCGCCACGGGCATGCCGTCCTGACTCTGGGATTCAAAGTGCAGAGGCAGGGAAAAACTGCTCCGCCGCCTGGGGCCGCCGGCACCGCGCGGCGCATCCTCCTGCGCCGCACGCACCGCCATGCCGACCCAGCGGCTGACGGCCAGGGCAGGCTCGATAAACTCCAGCTGCCGGTCTCTGAAGCGCCGCAGCCCATCCCAGTGCCGGCCCAGCGGAGAAGCCATGGACATCCGCGTGGACTCCACCAGATCGGCCATGCGTTCCGGTATCTCATGCCCTGTCAGTCGGCTCCAGGCCGTGATGGCCACCGTAAACAGCAAAATTCCCAGACTGCTCTCCGTCAGGCCGGAATCCATGAAGGCCTGGCACCAGTTCACAAAGCGCTGGCGCATGTTCTCGCGCGCTCCGGGCCAGGTCTCGGGAACCAGGCTCTCCACGCGCAACTGCTCCAGCAGCTCGAACACCATGCGCTCCACCGGGTCCTGGGGCAGGTGGGCCTGGAACAGTGCCTGGTCGCTCCAATGCAGACGCAGTCCCATGCTGTCGAGCATGCCGCGCTGATCCGTCTGCTGCGCCGGCACCTGGCTATGATGGGCCGCCGCCTGGGGTATGGGAGTGGTGCCGCGGTACAGCGTCTGACCGCTCCATTGCAGGCCGGCGTCACCGGTGACGGCGCGCAGCATGGCGCCACCCCAGGCTTCCATGCGGGACAGCGAGGCAGGGCCGGAGGTCCCGGCGCTCATGCCAGAAACGCCGGTGCTGGTTCTGCGGGCTGCATCAGCTCCTGGGCAAAGCAGCGCTGGAAATATTCGCTCACGATGGCGCGCTCTGCAGGCTCGCATTTGTTGAGGAATGACAGCTCGAAGGCCTGCTTCAGGTCATGGAAGATGGCGATGTTCTCGGCCCAGGTAATCACCGTGCGCGGAGACATCAGCAAGGACAGATCCCCCACTGCAAAGCCCTTGCGTGTCAGCCCGGCCAGCGCCACCATGGCGTCCACCTTGCGACGCCCATCGGTCGTGGCAAGCTCCGGCACACGTGCCAGCACGATGGCCGCCTCCTCGGCCGGGGGCAGATAGTTCAGGCTGGTGACCAGATTCCAGCGATCGAGCTGGGCATGGTTGAGCTGCTGCGTGCCGTGATAGAGCCCGTTGAGATTGCCCTGTCCCAGAGTGTTCATGGTGGCAAACAGCCGAAAACAGGGATGCGGCTGGATCACCCGCTTCTGATCGAGCAGGGTAAAGCTGCCTTCACGCTCCAGAACCCGCTGGATGACGAACATCACATCGGGGCGTCCGGCGTCGTACTCGTCAAACACCATGGCCACGGGCCGCTGCAGCGCCCAGGGCAGAATGCCTTCCTGGAACTGGGTCACCTGCTTGCCATCCTGCAGCACGATGCTGTCCTTGCCCACCAGATCCAGGCGGCTGATATGACCGTCCAGATTCACTCGCACGCAGGGCCAGTTCAACCTGGCGGCCACCTGCTCTATATGCGTGGATTTGCCCGTGCCGTGCAGGCCCTGAATGACGACGCGCCGGTTGTGCGAGAAGCCCGCCAAAATGGCTTGCGTCACCTGCGGATTCAGGCGGTAGGCCTTGTCAATGGCGGGAACATGTTCGCCCGGCTCGGCAAAAGCCGGCACGCTCATGTCCGTGTCGATGCCAAATACATCGCGCACGCTGACGGTACGGGTGGGCTGCAGCAGGCTCAGGTCAGTCATCATCGGCTTCCGGTGGAACGTCATCGTTAATGCGGGCGATCGCCGCGACGGCCGCCTGCAGCTTGGGAAGAAAGGACAAGGCCTTCTCCTTGGAAAAGCGCATGATGGGCGCCTGCACCGCAAGCCCCATATTGGAGTTGCCATGGGGTGCGGGCACCAGCACGCCAAGGCACAGCAGCCCGGGCAGGAACTCCTCGTTGTCGAAGGCATAGCCCTGGGCGCGCACCTGATCGAGCTCCTGGTCCAGCGCCTCGAAGGTCGTCAGCGTATTGCCGGTGAACGCTTCCAGCGGCACATTGGCCAGCAGCCGGCGGCGCTGGGCTGGCGACATCTGGCTCAGGAACAGCTTGCCCGTGGCCGAACAGTGCGCGGGCACGCGCGAGCCAGGATGCAGATAAAAGCGCAGCGGCGCCGGCGTCTCCACGCGGTCCAGATACAGCACCTCGCTACCTGAAAAAGCCGTGATGTTGCAGCTCTCGCCGAGCTCGCGCACCAGTTGGGTCAGCACCGCATGCCGCGCGCCATGCGTGGTGTTGTTGAGCAACACGTTCTCCGCCAGCCGCATCAGCCGCTGGCCCGTGCCGTAGTGGCGACCGTTGCCATCTCTTTGCAGGATTCCGGCGCCCTCCAGCTGCGCAAGCATGCGGTGCATGGTCGGCTTGGGCAAGCCTGTCTCTTCCACCATGGTTTGCAAGGTGAAGGGCTGGCTCTTCTGGGCCACGGCCTCCAGCAGCGCGAACAAACGCAGATTGGGCGTGTCTCCGTCCAGGCGAGCCGAGGGGGTGTCTTCGCTGTGCTTCATATCGTTGTCGATCATATTAATTTCCATTTTTCGAGTCAATTTATTCCATAAAAAGAAATTTATTTGCACGAAAACAAAAAAATGCCATAGACTGACATCGTTATTTCTTTTTTCGGAACCATAGGTTTCAAATTTTCAAGGAGACAGAGATGGCTGCAACGGACAATCGTAAAGTGGTTGAAGGCGTTCACAAGATGACCCCTTCGGAAGCATTCGTGGAAACCTGCGTCGCCAATGGCGTCAGCGAGATGTTCGGCATCATGGGTTCCGCCTTCATGGATGCCATGGACATCTTCGCCCCCGCAGGCATTCGCCTGATCCCGGTGGTGCATGAGCAAGGTGCGGCCCATATGGCCGACGGCTATGCCCGCGTCTCGGGTCGCCACGGCGTGGTGATCGGCCAGAACGGCCCCGGCATCAGCAACTGCGTGACCGGGATTGCAGCAGCCTACTGGGCGCACAGCCCGGTGGTGATCGTGACTCCCGAGACCGGCACCATGGGCATGGGCCTGGGCGGCTTCCAGGAAGCCAATCAGCTGCCCATGTTCCAGGAGTTCACCAAATACCAGGGCCATGTCTGCAACCCCAAGCGCATGGCCGAGTTCACGGGCCGCGTCTTCGACCGCGCCATGTCCGAGATGGGCCCGACCCAGCTCAATATTCCGCGTGACTACTTCTACGGCGAGATCGAGTGCGAGATCCCCAAGCCCATGCGCGTGGACCGCGGCCATGGCGGCGAAGCCAGCCTGCAGGCCGCCGTGGAGCTGCTCAAGACTGCCAAGTTCCCGGTGATCCTGGCCGGCGGTGGCGTGGTCATGGGCGATGCCGTGGAGGAAGCGAAGCAACTGGCCGAGCGCCTGGGCGCACCCGTGGCCACAGGCTATCTGCGCAACGACGCCTTCCCTGCCAAGCACCCGCTGTGGGCCGGCCCTCTGGGCTACCAGGGCTCCAAGGCCGCCATGAAGCTGATCGCCCAGGCCGACGTGGTGATTGCGCTGGGCTCGCGCATGGGTCCCTTCGGCACCCTGCCCCAGCATGGCATGGACTACTGGCCCAAGACCGCCAAGATCATCCAGATCGAGGCCGATCACACCAATCTGGGCCTGGTCAAGAAGATCGCCGTGGGTATCAACGGCGATGCCAAGGCCGTGGCGGCCGAACTGAGCAGGCGCCTGGCCGATGTGACACTGGGCTGCGATGCCACCAAGGCAGCGCGCGCCGACACCATCGCCACGGAAAAAGCCGCCTGGGAGAAGGAGCTCGACGGCTGGACCCACGAACGCGACCCCTACAGCCTGGACATGATCGAAGAGGCCAAGGGCGAACGCACGCCGACCGGCGGCAGCTATCTGCATCCCCGCCAGGTGCTGCGCGAACTCGAAAAAGCCATGCCGGCGCGCGTCATGGTGTCCACCGACATCGGCAATATCAACTCGGTGGCCAACAGCTATCTGCGCTTCGACGAACCGCGCAGCTTCTTCGCTCCCATGAGCTTCGGCAACTGCGGCTATGCCCTGCCCACCATCATCGGCGCCAAGTGCGCAGCACCCGATCGCCCGGCCATTGCCTACGCGGGTGACGGCGCCTGGGGCATGAGCATGATGGAAATCATGACCGCCGTGCGCCACGACATTCCCGTGACCGCCGTGGTGTTCCACAACCGCCAGTGGGGTGCGGAAAAGAAGAACCAGGTGGACTTCTACAACCGCCGCTTCGTGGCCGGCGAGCTGGAGAGCGAAAGCTTCTCCGACATCGCCAAGGCCATGGGCGCCGAAGGCATCGTGGTGGATCACATCGAGGACGTGGGCCCGGCACTGCAAAAAGCCATCGACATGCAGATGAAGGAAGGCAAGACCTGCGTGATCGAGATCATGTGCACCCGCGAGCTCGGCGATCCCTTCCGCCGCGACGCCTTGTCCAAGCCCGTGCGCATGCTGGACAAGTACAAGGACTTTGTCTGACGCCGTCTGACACCCCCTGAGGCGCTGCGCGCCTTCCCCCTCGTTGCACGGCGCCTCTCTACCCGCTGCGCGGGGGAGGGGGACGACACCCTCGGTGCGGGGCGGCCCTTCCTCGGTGTCCCTTGGTCGGGCCGCGCCGGGTTCATGCGCCTGGGTAAAGCGCAAGGCCCTCGAAAACCGACTCCCAGCCCCCCCTGCGTTGCTCGCGCCGGGCCCTGTACTTCCTTCCCGCAGGAGCATTCATGACTCCCCCACTCTCTCTTGCCGTGGCCACCGACGATGCGCCCGCCACGCCTCGCCCTCATCTGCAACATCTGCAGGAGCTCGCCCGCGCCAAAGGTCCGGTCGCCGTGGCCGTGGCCTACCCCTGCGATAGCGGCTCTGTGCAGGCGGCCCTGCAAGCGGCGGAGGCAGGCCTAATCAGGCCACTGCTGGTAGGTCCACAGCAGCGCATCGAAGCCGCAGCCCGCTCTGCGGGTCTCGATCTGTCTGCCGCCGAGATCCACTCCACGGCGGACGACCCCCGCATCGCCGCGGCCCAGGCCGCAGCCCTGTGCCGCGATGGCCAGGCCCGGTCCCTGATGAAGGGCAGCCTGCACAGCGACGATCTGCTGGGCGCGGCCGTGGCGCGCGAAGCCGGTCTGCGCGGCAGCCGCCGGGCAAGCCACGTCTTCATCATGGACATCCCGGGCTACGACCGCCCTCTGTTGATGACCGACTGCGTGGTCAACATCTTCCCCAGCCTGATGGAAAAGCGCGACATCGCCCAGAACGCGGTCGATCTGGCCCATGCCATCGGCATAGTCCAGCCGCGCGTGGCCCTGCTGTCGGCGGTGGAGACCGTCAACCCGGCCATTCCCGGCACCATCGATGCGGCAGCCCTGTGCAAGATGGCCGACCGCGGCCAGATTACGGGCGGCATCTTTGATGGTCCGCTGGCCTACGACAACGCCATCTCCCTGCATTCGGCACACAACAAGGGCATAGTCTCCGATGTCGCCGGTCGCCCCGATATCTTGCTGGCCCCCAATCTGGAAGCCGGCAACATGATCTACAAGCAGCTGGTCTATATGGCCGACGCCGAATGCGCGGGCCTGGTTCTGGGCATGCGCGTGCCCATCGTGCTGACCAGCCGCTCAGACTCCGTGGCCAGCCGCATCGCTTCCTGCGCGCTGGCCGTGCTGGCCAGCGCAGGAATGCAGGCATAGAGCAAGACCTGATCAAGGCCCGGCCGGACACTGCGCTCGCCGGGCCTTTCTTCAATCGCCTATATCGAGCAGACGCCAGAAACGAAAAAGCCTCAGAGTATTTCTACTCTGAGGCTTAACGTTTGGTGCGGCTGGCAGGAATCGAACCCACGACCCCTTGGTTCGTAGCCAAGTACTCTATCCAGCTGAGCTACAGCCGCATTGGCGGAGAGGGTGGGATTCGAACCCACGGTACGTTTGCACGTACGCCTGATTTCGAGTCAGGTACATTCGACCACTCTGCCACCTCTCCTGTGTCGAAGCATCTATTGTAGCCTAAAAAATCAGGCCTTCAGCAAAGTTTTGCCACCCATGTACGAAACCAGTGCTTCGGGCACGGTGATCGAGCCGTCGGCGTTCTGATAGTTCTCCAGCACGGCGACCAGCGTACGGCCCACGGCCAGGCCGGAACCGTTGAGCGTGTGCACCAGTTCGTTCTTGCCCTGGGCATTCTTGAAACGGGCCTGCATGCGGCGCGCCTGGAAGGCTTCGCAGTTGGAGACCGAGCTGATTTCGCGGTAGGTGCCCTGTGCCGGCACCCAGACTTCGAGGTCATAGGTCTTGGCGGAGCCAAAGCCCATGTCGCCCGTGCACAGGCTCATCACACGGTAGGGCAGACCCAGCTTCTGCAGCACGGCTTCGGCGTGACCGGTCATCTCTTCCAGCGCTTCATAGCTCTTTTCGGGATGCACGATCTGCACCATCTCGACCTTGTCGAACTGGTGCTGGCGGATCAGACCGCGCGTGTCGCGACCGCCGGAGCCAGCTTCGGAACGGAAGCAGGGGCTGTGTGCGGTCAGCTTGATGGGCAGGCGGTCTTCGGCCAGCACTTCGTCGCGCACCAGATTCGTCAGCGGCACCTCGGCCGTGGGAATCAGGTACAGAGCCGCGGTGTCGGGCAGGGGTTCGGCATCCTGGCCGCCCTTCTGGGCCGCAAACAGATCGCCTTCGAACTTGGGCAGTTGGCCCGTGCCCTTGAGCGAATCGCTGTTGACGATGTAAGGCACATAGCATTCGGTGTAGCCATGCTGCTCGGTCTGCAGGTCCAGCATGAACTGGGCCAGCGCACGGTGCAGGCGCGCGATCTGGCCCTGCATCACGGTAAAGCGGGCACCGGAGAGCTTGACGCCGGCTTCGAAGTCCAGGCCGATGGGCGCGCCCAGATCGACGTGATCCTTGATCTCGAAGTCGAAATTCCTCGGCGTGCCGAAGCGGCGCACTTCCACATTGCCTTCTTCGTCGGCGCCCACGGGCACGGACTCATGAGGCAGATTGGGCACAGCCGCCAGCATGGCCTGCAGCTCGGTCTGGATCTGGTCCAGGCGCGTGGCCGATTGTTCCAGCTCGGTCTTCATGGCGGCCACTTCGGCCTTGGCGGCTTCGGCGGCGTCCTTTTCGCCCTTGCCCATCAGCATGCCGATCTGCTTGGACAGCTGGTTGCGCTTGGACTGCAGCTCCTCCGTGCGCGTCTGGATGGACTTGCGTTCGGATTCCAGCGCCTTGAAGGCTTCCACGTTGAGGAAGGCTTGGGGGTTCTTGCGGGTTTGCAGTCGGGCGACGACTGAATCCAGGTCTTTGCGGAGAAGTTGAATGTCGAGCATAGAGGGGGATTTTAGAGCGACTGGCCGCACCCGGCCGATACACGGGGGATGGCAGCAGTCAGCTATCAAAAGCAAAGCGCCTTGCGCATGCTATTCATAGATTTTCAGATAAAAACCCTCTGAAATCTTTGAATACCATGCGCAAGGCGCTATGAAGTTGCAAGCAGTCAGCTTGCCATGACTCAATGTCCGGTCTCGGGCGCCTTGCGCACTTCGATCTCCAGGCCCGTGGCCGCGTCGATCTTCAGACCCTTGGGCAGCGGGAACTTGATGGTTTCCTCGATGCCGTCCATCTTGCGCACGGCGACGGCCCCCAGTTGCCGGATGCGGGCGATGACCTCGTCGACCAGCACTTCGGGCGCCGAGGCACCGGCGGTCAGGCCCACGCGGGCCGCATCGGCAAACCACTCCTGCTTGAGCTCGAGCGCGTTGTCCACCATATAGGCGGGCGTGCCCAGACGATCGGCCAGCTCGCGCAGACGATTGCTGTTGGAGCTGGTCGGGCTGCCGACGACGATGACCAGATCCACCTGGGGTGCCAGCACCTTCACGGCGTCCTGGCGGTTCTGCGTGGCATAGCAGATGTCCTGCTGCTTGGGCTCGCGCACCAGCGGAAAGCGTGCCTTGATGGCGGCCTTGATGCCTGCGGCATCATCGACCGACAGAGTGGTCTGCGTCACCACGGCCAGCTTTTCGGTCTGGCGCGGCGCCACCTTGGCCACATCGCCCTCGTCCTCGACCAGGTGAATGCCTTCGGAGAGCTGGCCCATGGTGCCTTCGACCTCCGGATGGCCCTTGTGGCCGATCATGAGGAATTCGTAGCCTTCCTTGGCCAGCTTGGCGACTTCCACATGCACCTTGGTGACCAGCGGGCAGGTCGCATCGAAGATGGCAAAGCCGCGGCGCTCGGCCTCCTGCTGCACGGCCTTGGAGACGCCGTGGGCCGAGAAGATCAGCGTGGCGCCGGGCGGCACCTCGTCCAGCTCCTCGATGAAGATGGCGCCCTTGGCCTTGAGATCGTTGACCACAAAGGTGTTGTGCACGATCTCGTGGCGCACGTAGATGGGCGCGCCGAACTTGGCCAGCGCCCGCTCCACGATCTCGATGGCGCGATCCACCCCGGCGCAAAAGCCGCGCGGCTCGGCCAGCAGGACTTCCTTGGCTCCTACCACCTCAAAGTACCCCGATCAGCTTCACTTCAAACGTCACGGGCTGGCCGGCCAGCGGGTGGTTGAAGTCGAACAGCACGGCGCCGTCCTCGCGCACCTGCACCACGGCGCCGGCGTAGCTGCCGCTGCCGTCGGGCGTGGGGAACTGCACCACATCGCCAGCGGTGTATTGCTCATGCGGGTCGCCGAGCTCGTTCATGAGCTTGCGGGCCACCCATTGCATCATGTCGGGGTTGCGCTCGCCAAAAGCCTCGCCTGCAGGCAGCTCGAAAGTCGTGTGCGTGCCCTCGGCCAGGCCGATCAGCTTGTCTTCCATGGCTGGCGACAGCTCGCCCGCACCCAGCGACAGCGTCGCGGGCTTTTCGTTGAAGGTATTGATCACATCGCCCGCAGGGCCCGCCAGGCGGTAATGCAGCGTGAGAAAAGAGCCTGCCTGCACGACGGGCAGATCCGAAGGGGTTGCGCTTGTGGTCATGAAAGTCCCGATAAACTGGGCTGCATTGTAAGAGCGAGCCTATAACCTCTTCGCGGCTGCGTTGAGTTGGACGGCCCGCCCCTCCCCCCTTGTGCAAGCGAGCACTGACGCCCATGCCCATCAAAGACCTGCCCCTGGATGCCCAGCCGCGCGAAAAGCTCGCGCAGCGGGGCGCGGCTGCGCTCTCGGATGCCGAGCTGCTGGCCGTCATTCTGCGCACCGGCATGGCCGGCAAGACGGTGCTGCAGATGGCGCAGGAGCTGCTGGAGCTACCCGGTGATCACCAGGGAACAGGCGGTCTGGCCGGGCTGCTGGCCGCCGACTACCAGGCTTTGACAGCCGTCAAAGGCCTGGGCCCGGCCAAGCGCGCCGAGCTGATGGCCGTGCTGGAGCTGGCCCGCCGTGCCACGGCGCAGCAACTGCGCGAGCGGGAAGTGCTCTCCTCCCCCGAAGCCGTCAAGCACTATCTGCAGCTGCATCTGGCGGCCAGGCCGCACGAGGTGTTTGCCGTGCTGTTTTTGGACAGTCAGAACCGCTTGCTGGCTCTTGAAGAAATGTTTCGCGGTACCTTGACGCAAACCTCCGTCTACCCTCGTGAAGTCGTGCTGCGCGCCCTGCACCATCAGGCCGGCGCGGTGATCCTCGCGCACAACCACCCCAGCGGCAGCGTGCAGCCCAGCAGTGCCGACAGGTCTCTGACCAACACACTGAAGGCCGCCCTGGCATTGATCGATGTTCTCGTGCTCGACCACATCATCGTCGGGCCGGGCGCTGCCTGCTCCATGGCCGAGGAGGGTCTGCTATGAGCCACGCACACCGCTCGCTGCAGGATCTGGCCGGCATCTCCCGCCATCTCAAGCAGATGCGCGAACAGGCCGAAACCCTGGCCCTCGCCCAGGCCGAGGCTCGTGCAGCGCGCGAGCGTGAACGCAATCTGTTTGCGCTCAGCGTCGGCAAGGTCACGCCACTGCGCTCGCGCAACGAAGTCAGCTTTCTGGAGCCGGCACCCTCCCCGCTGCCGCTGCAGATGGTGCTGGACGAACAGAATGTGCTGCGCGAAGCCATGAGCGACGAGTTCGACGTCAGCACCCTGCTGGACGTGGACGATCAGCTGAGCTTTCGCCGCCCCGGCATCGGTCTCGACGTGACCCGCAAGCTGCGTGGCGGCCACTGGAGCATTCAGCGCCAGCTGGACCTGCACGGCCTGCGCTCGGACGAAGCCCGCGAGGCGCTGGGCCAGTTCATCCGGCTGTCGCACCGCACGGGCGTGCGCTGCGTGCGCATCGTCCACGGCAAGGGCCTGGGATCGCCGGGCCGCACCCCCGTGCTCAAGGGCAAGGTGCAGCGCTGGCTGGTTCAGAAAAAAGAGGTTCTGGCCTTTGTCCAGGCCCGCCCGGCCGAAGGTGGCGCGGGCGCGCTGGTGGTGCTGCTGCAGCCGGGCAAGCGCAAGCTGTTCTAACTGTTTTAGGATTCAATCTGATAGCCACCTGCACCTATGTGCATTGGGTTTCAGGCCTGAAATAGCTTATCTCCCCTGCGGCACGGTATTGAGCGGCAAGGGCAGCGGTCGCATATCGCGGCCGTAGATGCGGCGTATGCGCTCGGGCACCGTGGGATGGGATTCCAGCCAGTCTTCGAGGCGGCTGGCATGGGGTGTTTCGGCCAGCAGCATATGCTGCACGATGCGCTTGTCCAGCCCCTGGTGGCTGCGCGCATCCTGCTGCCAGCTGCCGTACTGCTGCTCGGCCAGTTCGCGCTGCGTGAGCACCTTGCGCAGCACGCCGCCCAGTCCGTCCTTGCTGCGCGTCCACTGCACGGCGCGGGCATCGGCCAGGTATTCGCGCTGGCGCGATACGGCGGCCTTGAGCAACTGGCCGCCGAGCCAGCCGACAAAGCCCGCAGCCTGTATGAAGAGGCCGAACCATTGCGTAAGAATGCTGTCGCGCTCGCGCAGGTTCTGGCCGAAGTTGTGGATCAGCTCCAGGCCGTAGACCATGCCGGCCAGCTGCATGTTCAGCCGCGTGTCGCCCTCGCGCAGATGGGACAGCTCGTGCGCCACCAGGCCCTGCATTTCCTCGCGGCTGAGCTGGTCCAGCGCACCCTGGGTCACGGCGATGACGGCATCTTCCGCATCCCAGCCCGCCGCAAAGGCATTGATGGCCTCGGTCCGCGCCAGCACCGCGACCTGGGGCACAGGCCAGTGCGCCGCAATGCACATTTCATCGACGATATTGCACAGTTGCTGCTCGGCCAGCGAGCTGCCGGGCCTGGCCTCGCGCGCACCCACGCGCTGAGCCAGCTTGCGCCCACCGTGACGCAGCTGATCCAGCTCTATCCAGCAGCCGCCCAGCACCAGCAGCAAGGTCACGCCGATATTCACAGCCGCAAAGCCCGTGGGATAGTCCCAGCCGCCGAATGCCAGAGTGCCCAGCCACCAGGCCAGCATCAGGCCCAGGTGCACCGATGCCACCACGGCCAGCACGCACAGGCCGAACACCAGCAGCAACCAGCGCGTGCTGCGCCTGGCCTGGCGCTGTCGCTCCCAGAAACGCATGCGCTCAGAACCTGACCTGAGGAACGGCGCGCTCCTGCTCGCTCTGGGTCGAAGCCAGCATGTCCATATGCACAAAACCCACCAGCCGCGCCACGATCAGATCCGGGAACTGTCCGGCCTGGTTGTTGAATTCCAGCACCTCGTCGTTATAGGACTGACGCGCAAAACCGATGCGGTTCTCGGTGCTGGTGATCTCTTCGCTGAGCTGCTGCATGCGGGCATCGGCCTTGAGCGTGGGATAGGCCTCGGCCAGCGCCATCAGACGGCCTACCTGACCGCCCAGCACCTGCTCCGCAGCCATCAGAGCCCCCATGGCCTGCGCCTTGCCCGGCGACTGACGGGCCTTGTCGGCAGCGCTGACGGCCTCGCCTCGTGCGCGAATCACAGCCTCCAGCGTCTGGGCTTCGTGCTGCATATAGCCGCGTGCAACCTCCACAAGATTGGGAATCAGGTCATGACGGCGCTTGAGCTGCACGTCGATCTGCGAAAACGCGTTCTCCACCTGGTTCTTGTGCGTGCGCAAGCGGTTGTAGAGGGCAACTGCCCAGATCACGATCACCACAACCACTGCCAGCGCGATATATGCCGTCATACCCTCTCCCTGAAAATTTTCTCGCATCATAGCCAGTCCCAGAAAAAAGCCGCCGTGGCCTTTGGAGCCACGGCGGCAGTCATTGCGGCAACGCCGCCTACTTGGACAGATCGAGCTGGTATTTGCTCATGCCCTTGCCCGAGCCGTCATCGGCTGCCAGCACAGACACTCCCGTCAGGCCTGCCGCCTGGGCCACGCTCAAGGCATTGGTGCCGGAGCTGAACACCACCGGGCCGGCCGTCGTCACCTTGGCAAAGCGCCAGCTCTTGGCTGCGCCATTGGCCGCTCTGGTGATCTGCGGATTCTTGCGCACATACTCGATCACCACATCACGGTTCGCATCGGGCGATGCCCAGATGGCCGACGAGCCGTCGAGCTTGGGGATGAAGCTGGCACCGCTGGTGGCCCGGTAGTTGTTGGTGGCGATCACAAACTCCTGCGCCGTATCGATGGGCTTGCCCAGATAGCTGAGGTTCTTGATGCGGCTGCCCAGCGGCTGGGTCACATCGATCTCATACTGCACATCGGCGGTAGTGAACATATCGAAGTTGTAGCCCGGGAAGCTGCTGATCAAGGGCTGCTCTGCCGTCTTGTTCACATCGATCTGGTTGAAGCGCTTGGCTGCAGCTTCCAGCCAGCTCTTGATGTCGGCGCCGTTGACCTTCACCGCGTATACGGTGTTGGGGTAGAGATACAGGTCGGCCGCGTTGTAGATGGCGAGCGAGCCGGCAGCCACATCGGTGAAGTCCTTGCCGCCCTGGAAGCCGGATTTGAACGGCGCGCTCACCGAGAGCACGGGCAGGCTGGCGTACTGCGGCAGATTGGCCTTGATGTAGCTGGCCACATAGGCCTGCTGGGCCTGGTTGACGATCTGGATGGCACCGGGGTCGCCCACATCGGCAAACAGCGTGCTCATGCGGAAGTCCGTGCTGCCTATGGGCGTCTTCACATAGCTGATGGCCGCCTGATGCTGTGCCTCGATCAGCGGCGCGACGGCCGGGTCGGCATCCACAAACACCGTGGCACCCGCGGCATCCTTGTTCTGGATGTTGCGCAGCTCGCTCTTGCTGCCGGTCTTGGCCACGCTCCACTTCTTGCCGTCCCATTGCAGCGGCAGCTGGATCACGCCCAGAGCCTTGCCCCAGGAGCTGGCCATGACCGCAGGCACGCCGTTGATGGTGCCAGCCTGGTTGTCCACACCGTTCTGGCTGTAGGCAGGCTTGGCCGAAAAGTCGGGGAACACGCTGTGCTGATGGCCCATGACCATGGCGTCGATGCCCGCCACCTTGGACAGATACAGGCCGGGGTTCTCCATGGTGGCCGAATAGGCCGAGCCGTCCAGACCACCATGCAGCAGCGCCACCACCACATCGGCCCCCTTGGCGCGCAACTCTGGCACGTATTTGCCGGCAGCCTCCACCGCACCTTCGGTGTAGACCTTGCCTTCGAGATAGCGCTTGTCCCAGTTCATGATGCCCGGCGTGGTGAAGCCGATCACGCCGATCTTGATGGGCAGCTTGACTTCCTTGCCGTCACTGCCCTTGGCCACCATGGTGCGCTCCAGCACGGCATAGGGCTGAACCAGTGGCTTCCTGGTCTTGCTGCTGTAGACATTGGCCAGTACGGCTGGATAGCCGTTGCCCGCGCATTTCTGGCTGGCATCCACGCCATCCACATCCAGACCGCCGCCCAGCACCTGGTTGAGAAAGGGCAGGCCGTAGTTGAATTCGTGATTGCCCAGCGTGCCCGCGTCAAAGCTCAACGCGCCCATGGCCTTGTACATGGACAGCTGCTGCGTGCAGGGGATGGGCTTGACCTCGGCCTCGTAGTCGGCCAGGGCCGTGCCCTGAATGGTGTCGCCGTTGTCCACCAGCAGCGTGTTGGCAAATTCCTTGCGAGCCGCACGGATCAGCGTGGCCGTGCGCTCGAAGCCATAGGTCTTGTCCTCGGCCAGCTTGAAATAGTCATAGCTGCGCACATTGAAGTGCAGGTCCGTGGTCTCCAGAACGGCCAGCGTCGCCGTGGCAGGCTGCGCGCTGACAGGCGTTGTGCTGCTGTCGTCGCTGCCGCCGCAGGCAGCCAGCAATGCGGCACAGCCCACGGCCGTCAGCACATGGCGGCGTTGTTGCAATGCCGAGAAGAAACCGCCCGAGCGCAGCTTTGCGCCAGGCAAATCGAAATCCTGCATGGTTGACCCTGCTTGTTGAAAAACAGGCAGTGTCGGCAGGGCTTCTTACAGCATCGTGAAGGAAATTTGACGCTTTGAAACTGGGCTCAGGAACTCAGGCGCCGCGATTGCGCATCCAGTCCGCCGTGTTCATGAAGCTGGCCTTGAGACGCGTGCGCAAGGCCTCGGGCACCTCGGTCTCGCCCATGGCCTGATCCATGCACGCCACCCACTGGTCGCGCTCCTGGATGCCGATGGAAAACGGCATATGGCGCATGCGCAGACGCGGATGGCCGAAACGATCCTGATAATAGTCGGGGCCGCCCAGCCAGCCGCAGAGAAACCAGAACAGCTTCTGGCGCGCGTCGGCCAGCGTGCTGCCATGGGCGGCGCGCAGCTCCTTGTAGCCGGGCTCCAGATCCATGAGGTCATAGAAGCGGGTCACCAGTTGCTGGACTTTCTCTTCCCCGCCTATCCATTCGTAGGGGGTGTCAAACGGGGGCTTTTCTTCAATCTGCATGTGTAGCGGCTTTGCGAGTCAGTCCCGATTGTCGGACATGCTGCATGTCCGTACCCAAGCGCAGGAATGCGAAAACCCCAATGGCCGTCAGTACCGTCACGCAGGCCAGCACATCGAGCAAGCTGGCAAAAGCCAGGCCATAGGCCTTGAGCAGCTCTGCGGCTGATGCGTCTTGCATCAGCGCCAGCGCTCCCTGCATATTTCCGGTGACCAGCATCTGGGCCACGGCCGAGCCATGCGGCATGGACGGCCAGATGACCGCCAGCTCCCGCGCCAGCAGCGCTGCCAGCGCCGCCCCGACCACGGCCAGGGCAATGCCTTCGCCTGCCACACGCACGGTGCTGAAGATGCCCGTGGCCATGCCGGCACGCTCGCGCGGCACCACCGTCACGGCCAGCCCGTCCATCAGTCCCCAGGGCAGTCCTATGCCCAGACCGATCAGCAGCAGCGGCGCGGCCATCTGCGTCAGGTCCGAGTCTGGCGCACAGCGCCCCAGCCACAGCAGCCCCGCGGCGCAGACCAGCAGCCCCGCGCCGCACAACAGGGCCGCCGACAGCCAGCGCGAGAGCCAGCCCGCCAGCAGCGGTACGAACAGCATGGGCAGCGACAGCACGAACATGCGCTGCCCGGCCGCGAGCGGTGCCAGACCTTCCACTCCGATAAAACGCAGAGGCAGCAGCACCAGCAGCACGACAAATCCATACGCGGGCGCAGCGGCCAGCAGTTGCACACCGACAAAGCGCGGATAGCGGAACAGCGACAGATCCAGCATGGGATGGGGGCTGCGTCGCTCGATCTGTACAAAGGCCGCTGCCGCCAGCAGGGCGGCCGCCAGCGGCCGCCATGTGCGGCCATGCGACCAGCCCGTTTCCGGGACTTGCAGCATGCCCCAGGTCAGCAGGGCCAGCGCCAGCGTGAACGACAGCGCGCCCGGCAGGTCCAGCCGCTGTGCCTGCGGATTGCGCGACTCCGGCATATGGTGCAGACCCAGCAGCAGCGCAGCGAATGCCGCGGCGGCTGCGCTGAGCACCACGCTGCGCCAGCCCCAGCTTTGCAGCAACCAGCCCGACAGCAATGGCCCGAAGGCCAGCCCAACACCAAAGGAGGTACCCACGAAACTGAAAGCCCGGGTACGCCTGGCACCATCGTAGGCCTGGGCCAGGCCTGCCGTGCCTGCCGCCAGTGCAGCAGCCGCCCCCAGTCCCTGCAGCGCCCGCAGCAGATCGAAGCCGATGATGGCCCCCTTGCCCTGCAGGCAGACCTGCAGCAGCACGCTGCCAACCACGGCTGCCAGCCCCGCAAGAAACACACGCCGCCGCCCGTAGATGTCGGCCAGTGCTCCTGCAGCCATCAGAGTGGAGCCGAAACTCAGCATAAAGGCATTGGTGACCCAGTTCAGCGCCAGAGGGCCACCGCCCAGAGCCTCACGCAGCGCCGGCAGCGCCACGGCCGGCCCGGTAAAGCTCAGCGGCATGGCCAGCGCGGCCAGGCAGACCGACAGCAGCACCCAGACAGGCGATGCGCGGCGGGTGCAAAAAGAAAGGTCCGCGTGCGGGCGGGATGGGGAAGTGGGGCAAGACATGGAGGGCTGGCGTCGTGAATCAATCTGACATGAAAGATAAAAGCTCTCCAATGAAACGAAAATAGCGTTAGAACTCCCCACAATCCCAACCAAAGGTTGCCAATTACCATGGACAGCTTCAGCGGACTTGAGTCCTTTGTACGTGCCGCCGATCTTCTGAGCTTTGCCGAGGCCGGTCGCGCACTCGGCATCTCGGCCTCGGCCGTGGGCAAGAACGTGGCGCGCCTGGAGCAGCAGCTAGGCCTGCGCCTGTTCCATCGCACCACGCGCCAGGTTCGCCTCACTCAGGAAGGCAGCCTGTTCCACGAGCGCTGCCGGCGCATCCTCGACGAGCTGCACGATGCACGCGCCGCCATGCAGGCCGCTGCCGAGGCGCCACGCGGCCGGCTGCGCGTGAGCCTGCCCACCATCGGCTACCGTTTTCTGCTGCCCGTGCTGCCCGAATTTCAGGCCCGCTATCCCGAGGTGGAGCTGGATCTGGACTTCAACGACCATCTGGTCGATGTCGTCGAAGCCGGCCTCGATGTGGTCATCCGCAGCGGCGAGCTGGCCGACTCGCGGCTGGTGGCCCGCCGACTCGGGCCGTTTCGCTTCATTCTGGCAGCCTCGCCGACCTATCTGTCCGAGCGCGGCGTGCCGCTCACACCGGCCGACCTTGCCGGACACAGCAGCCTGCGCTATCGCTTTCTGAACAGCGGCAAGCTCGAAGAGTGGATGCTGCCCGGGCTGCCGGCCATGCCCATCGCCCTGGTCTGCAACAATATGGAAGCCATGCTGGGCGCGGCCGTCTCAGGCCTGGGCCTGGCCTATATGCCCGACTTCCTGGCCCGCGACGCACTGGCGCGTGGCGAGCTCCAGCAGGTGCTGGCCGAGCAGCTCACGCATAGCGGGCAGTTCTCGGCACTCTGGCCCTCCAGCCGCCAGCTCTCGCCCAAGGTCCGGGCTTTTGTGGACTTTGCGAGCGAGCGGCTGTTCAAGGGCTAGCCTTAGAACATTCTTATTCCGCCGCCTGGCGCAGCGTGATCATCACGGGGCGGCTGACCACCTCGCGCAAGGCCCACCAGCCGGCCAGCCAGGCCAGCAATGCGCCCGCCAGCGCGCCCACCAGGGGCACCCACCAGAGCACATTCCACTCGAAATCGAACACCCAGCGCGCCAGCGCCCAGCCCACTGCAAGGGCCACGCAGCTGGCCAGAAAGCCGGCCATCAGGCCCACTCCGGCCAGCTCGGCGCTCTGCACCTGCTGCAGCAGGCCCGACCTGGCGCCCACGGCGCGCATGATGGCGTATTCGCGCGCTCTTTCCTCACGCGTGCCGGTAACGGAAGCAAACAGCACGACCAGCCCCGCCACCAGCGTGAAGCCGAACAGGAACTCCACGGCGCGTATGACCTGGTCCATCACCTGCTGCACCTGGGCCAGCGTGCTGCTCAGGTCGACATTGGTGATGTTGGGAAATTCATTGACCAGCGCATTGTCAAAGCCCTTGATATCGGGCGCGCGATAGGCCGCCAGATAGGTCACGGCCACGTTCTCCAGGTGCTGCACGGGGTAGATCACAAAGAAGTTGGCGCGCATGGAACTCCAGTCCACCTTGCGCAGACTGGTGATGCGGACTTCGCTTTCCTCGCCGCCGATATCGAAGCGCAGCGTATCGCCCAGCTTCAAGCCCAGGGTCTTGGCAATGCCTTCCTCCATGCTGATCGCGCCCTGCTCGCCCGCCTGCCAGCGGCCGCCCACGATCTGGTTGTGATCCGGCATGGTTTCGGCAGTGGAGATATTGAACTCCCGGTCCACCAGTCGCTTGGCGCGATCCTCCTCATAATCATCGGGGCTGACGGCCTTGTCGTTAACGGCGATCAGCCGGCCGCGAATCATGGGATACCAGTCATAGCTGTGCACGCCAGCCTTTTTCAGCGCGGCCTGAAAGTCCTGCGCCTGATCGGGCTGGACATTGATCACAAAGCGGTCGGGCGCATTGGCAGGGGTGGCCTTGCGCCAGCTGGCAATCAGATCGGTGCGCAGCAGTACCAGCAGCACCAGGGCCAGCAGCCCCACGGCCAGCGAGCTGACCTGCACCACGGCATACACGGGCTTGGCCGAGACCTGGCGCGTGGCCATTACCAGCCATCGCGGCGCCGTGGCCTCATTGACCACCTGGCGCAGCAGCTTGACGGCCAGCCAGGCCAGGCCCGCGAACAGCAACACGGCGACGGCGAAGCCGCCCACGGCAATCAGGCCCAGCTTGATGTCGCGGCTAGCCACCATCAGCAAGGCCGCAAACCCCGTCACGCCCACGCCCAGCACCAGCCATGAGGCGGGTTTGAGCGCCCCCAGATCGCGCCGCATCACGCGCAGCGGTGGCACCTGGGCCAGCTGCAGCACGGGCGGCAGGCCAAACGCCAGCAACAGGGTCAGCCCCATGCCCATGCCGAACAATGCGGGCCACAGGCTCGCGCCAGGCAGGGCGGACTCGACCAGTCCGGCCAGCAGCCAGACAAACACATGGTGCACGGCCCAGCCCAGCAACACGCCGGCCGCGCTGGCGGCCAGGGCAATGCTCACGAATTCCACGACATAGGCCAGGGCAATACGGCGCTGACTCTGGCCGAGCACGCGCAGCATGGCCGACGCATCGAGATGGCTGTTGGCAAAAGCACGCGCCGCCAGTGCCACGGCCACAGCCGACAGCAGCGCCGATAGCAGCGCCACCAGACTCAGGAACTTCTCGGCCCTGTCCAGGGTCTGGCGCATCTCGGGGCGGCCGCTTTCCAGCGATTCCACACGCACGCCATGCAGGCTCTTGGCCAGCTCCTGCGCCCAGCCCAGATAGTCTTGCGCAGCCCGTTCTGCGCCGCGCCCGGCGTCTGCCTGCGCAGCCACGGCCAGTCGATAGGTGATGCGGCTGGCGGGCTGCACCAGGCGCGTGGCGGGCAGGTCGGCGCTGTTGATCATCACGCGCGGGGCAAAGCTCATGAAACCCGCACCACGATCGGGCTCGATGGCAATGATGTGCGAGATATGAAAGCTCGCATCGCCCAGCAGCAGTCGGTCGCCGAGCTTCAGGCCCAGCGCCTCCAACAGCGGCGCATCGACCCAGGCATGGCCGCTTTCAGGAATCGCGCGCACCTCCAGATCCGGTTGCCCCGGCCCCTGATTCAGATGCAGCACGCCGCGCAAAGGATAGCCGGGCTCCACGCTTTTGAGCGCCACCAGACGGCTGGCACCACCCTGCTCCTGAGCGGCCCGCGCCATGGTCGGAAAGCTGGCCGTGGCCACGGTCTGCAGCCCCTGCTGCCTGGCCTGCTGCACAAAAACCGCGGGAGCGGGGTTGTCGCTGACCACCACCACATCGCCGCCCAGCAACTGGCGGGCGTCACGCTGCAGGCCGGCCTGCAGGCGGTCGGCAAAAAAACCCACCGAGCTCAGTGCCGCCACGGCCAGCAGCACGGCCACGATGATCAGGCGCAGCTCGCCAGCGCGCAGATCGCGCCAGAGATTGCGCAGCCCCAGAATCCAGACAGATGATGCTTGCATGGTCTGCACGATAGCGCAGCGGCCTGCCGCCATGCCAGAACTGCATGGCAATGCCCTGCTTGAGCGGGACGATAATCGATGCCTTCAGACGGAGGCCAGAACGTGGAAGTGATCTTGGTGGTGGCCCTGGGGGCTGCGGTGGCAGGCTTTGTGCAAGGGCTGTCGGGCTTTGCCTTCGGCATGGTGGCCATGTCGTTCTGGGCCTGGGTGCTGGAGCCGCAGCTGGCCGCCGTGCTCTCGGTGTTCGGCTCGCTGACGGGGCAGATCATTGCGGCCTTCACCGTGCGGCGCGAATTTCACTGGAAGTCGCTGCTGCCGTTTATCGCCGGCGGTCTGGCCGGCATTCCCATAGGCGTGGCCGTGATGCCGCATCTCAATATGGACTGGTTCAAGTTCGGCCTGGGCTGCCTGCTGGTGCTGTGGTGCCCCACCATGCTGCTCAGCGCCCACCTGCCCCGGCTGACGCTGGGCGGCGGCCTGCTGGCCCGCTGCAGCGATGCGATTGCGGGGCTCATCGGCGGCGCCATGGGCGGGCTGGGCGGCTTCAGCGGCACCGTGCCCACGCTGTGGTGCACGCTGCGCGGCTTTGAGCGCCATGTGCAACGCACGGTGATCCAGAACTTCAACCTCTCGGTGCTGGCCGTCACCATGGCCAGCTATCTGGCCACCGGCCTGGTCAAGCCCGCCATGTGGCCCTCGTTCGCCATCGTGCTGCCGGCCGTGCTGGTGCCCGTGATCTTCGGCACCCGCGTCTACAAAGGCGTGAGCGATGCCCGCTTTCGCCAGATCGTGCTGAGCCTGCTGACCTGCTCGGGCATCGCCATGCTGGCGGCGTCCGTGCCGCGGCTGTTCCTGGCACCGTAACGTAAAACTGCCTACGGCAAGGCTGATCGCAAGCCACTACCATCGGCGGCATGAATGCCGCGCCTACTGCCCCCACACCTGAACTGACCGCCTTTGCCCACGCCATCCCCAAGATGGAGTTGCACTGCCATCTGCTGGGCACGGTCAGAAAAAACACCTTCATCGAACTGGTGCAGCGCGCCAAGGCGCCGCTGACTGCTGAAGAGATCGAGGCTTTCTACACGCGCGGCGAAAAGCCCGTGGGCGTGCTGCGCGTGCTGCGCGCACTCGACGAGTGGCTGCTGCAGACGCCGGCCGATCTGGAGCGCATTACCTATGAATATCTGCAGGATGCCGCTGCCCACCATGTGCGCTATGCCGAATTCTTCTGGAACCCCACGGGCACGGTGCAATGCTCGGGCATGAGCTATGCCGCCGCCCAGCAAGCCATCCTGGCCGGCGCCGCAGCCGCGCAAAAGGATTGCGGCATACGTGGCCGCCTGGTGCCATCCATCGACCGCGAAGCCCCGGCCGAGGCCGCCGTGCAGATGGTGCAATGGATGCTGGACAACCGCCATGACGATGTGCCCGGCATCGGCATCGACTACCGTGAAAACGAGCGCCCGCCCGAGCTGTTTGTCGAGGCCTATGCGCTGGCGCGCCAGAACGGCCTCAAGACCACGGCCCATGCCAGCGAGTTCGGCCTGCCCTGGAACAATCTGCAAACGGCCATAGAGACTCTCAAGGTGGACCGCGTCGACCACGGCTACACCGTCATCGACAACCCCGAGCTGGCCCGGCACTGCGCCGATCTGGGCATTGTGTTCACCGTGGTGCCGACCAATTCCTACTACCTGCGCACGCTGGCACCCGAGCGCTGGGCGCTGGACCACCCGATTCGCCAGATGCCCGGCCTGGGCCTTCGCGTGCATCCCAACACCGACGACCCCACGCTGCACCATGTGGACCCCACAGGGGCCTGGACCAAGATGGTCAGCGACTTTGGTTTTTCGATTGCCGACCTCAGGGACTTCATGCTCAACGGCATCGATGCGGCCTGGATAGACGAGAGCGAAAAGCGCAGCCTGCGCCAGCAGTGGAGCGCAGAGTTCGATGCATTGAGCAGCACACACCACTTCTAATCAAATATCGCTGCAGCGCTTTCCCATAAAGTGCCTTCAGCTATCAAAATCAATTCAAGCAGGCAGAACACCCGCCTCTTCTCTTAACGACCATCTGCCCTATGCCGTCAGACAAGCCCTCCAGCCTTGAAGAGATTCAGGCGTCCATTGCCAAACTCAGAGTCACCGAACAGCAGCTCGAAGCCACCGCGCAGAAGTACGAAAGCAAGATGCAGAGTTCGAGGAAATGGAACTATCTTGCCGTGGCCATGGCCGTGGTGGTCTGCGCCGTCGCCTGGATCAACCAGGCTTCGCCCTGGCTGCGCTGGGGTGTCCTGCCCGTGGTGCTTTTCATGGTGCTGTTCTTCGAAGGCATGCGTCGCCTGCTGGGCGTGACCATGCAAAGCAGCATGCGCCAGCTCAAGACCCAGATCCGCACACTGGAAACCAGGATGGCCGAGGTACAAGCCACAGCGAAAGATCAGCCATGACTGCCGCCAAACCCGTTCGCGTTCTCATGGTCTGCACCGGAAACATCTGCCGCAGTCCCACTGCCCACGGCGTGCTGGAAAAAATGGTGGCGGATGCGGGTCTTCAGCATCTGGTGCAAGTGGACTCCGCCGGCACGCACGGCTATCACGTAGGGGAGGCTCCCGATGCCCGTAGCCAGCAACATGCGCGCCGCCGGGGCTATGACCTCAGCCGACAGCGTGCGCGGCAGCTGACGAAGCAGGATTTCGACGCTTTCGACCTGGTACTGGTGATGGACAGCGCCAACGAAGTCGCTGCGCGCCGCGTCGCCACACCCGCCCAGCAGCAGCGCATGAAGCGGCTGACCGACTACTGCCAGCGCTTTGACGAGCGCGAAGTGCCCGATCCCTACTATGGCGGCGACAGCGGCTTCGAGCATGTGCTCGATCTGGTGGAAGATGCCTGCCGAAATCTGCTGCAAAACATCGTCCAGAATCGCCAGACCTGAATGGAGCTCTCCATGGATTTGCCGAAATTCCGACTCAGCCCCAATGCCTATGCACTGGATCTGTTTGTGGCTGAAAGCGGTACCTGCTCCTGCTGTGGCCAGGCGCGTGAGCTCAAGTACAACAGCTCGTTTTACAGCCGCGAAGAGCCGGACTATCTCTGCCCCTGGTGTATTTCCGACGGCAGCGCGGCCAAGCACTATGAGGGCGAATTCAACGACTACCTGGGCATTGAAGGCGTGAGCGCCGATCCCGACGAACCTGACAGCATCGTCATGGATCGCGTGCTGCTGCTGGAAGTCTGCGAACGCACGCCCAGCTATCACAGCTGGCAGCAGGAGCAGTGGCTGGTGCATTGCAACCAGCCCTGTGCCTTTCTTGGCTATACCGATTACGCCGAAATCCAGCCCCTGCAGGCCGAGTTGCAAGCCGATATAGCCAACATGCCGGAGCGCTATCTGCAAGCCATCAGCAAGACCGGTGATCCGGTGGGCGGCTACCTGTTTCGCTGCGTGAAGTGCGGCATGCACCGGCTGCACACCGATTGCACCTGAGGCATGAACACGGACATCATGCAGGTGGAGTTCAGCCACCATATCGACGCCAGCGAAGCTGATGCCGAAGGCTTTTACGAGTACTACTACGAGTACGACATCTACCGCTTTACGCTGGGCGGCCTGAGTCTTGTGGTGCGCAGCTATAGCGATACCTGGGAGCAAGTCAGCGTGCTGCGACTGGAAGAAGCTGGCAAGTCACGCCCGCTGCAGCCCAAGGATCTGAAAATGCCTCTTGTCCAACAGGCGCGGGAGCATCTGCAAAGCCTGGGCAAGCAGGAACTGCGCTGGTTCAACCCCAGGCACGCGCGCTACGACCCGCTTTGAGCAAGCCGCTGAAGCGCTCAGGCTACGACGCACCCACCGCCAGTTCATGACGGCCGCAGACACCCGGCACCGTAGTGCCCGGAAAATGCAAGCCTTCGGAAAGCGCCTGGCGCTCTTGCCGCGTGGCCCGCATCAGTCGATACATGTCCGCATGGTCGATGAGGCCGGCGGTGCGCAGTCCAGCCCCTAGTTGCCGATCGAGCCGCTGTCGTCCACCGTACGGAAGCGGTCGATCTTCATGGTGCTCACTCCTTGGCGGTTTCGAGCACGCCGCGGTTGATCTGGTCGCGTTCCATGGACTCGAACAGCGCCTTGAAATTGCCCTCGCCGAAGCCTTCGCGGTAGTTGCCCTTGCGCTCGATGAACTCGAAGAACACGGGGCCCAACAGCGGCTCGGAGAAGATCTGCAACAGCAGGCGTGGCTGGCCGCCTTCGGTGGTGCCATCCAGCAAGATGCCACGCGACTGCAACTCGCCCACGGGCTGGCCGTGGCCGGGAAGGCGCTTGGCAAGGTTCTCGTAATAGATGTCGTTGGGGGCAGTCAGCAGCGGAATGCCAGCCATCTGCAAGCTGTCGATGGCCGTGGGCAGGTCTTCGCACAGCAGCGCGATGTGCTGTATGCCCTCGCCATTGAACTTCATCAGGAATTCCTCGATCTGACCACCGCCCTGCTTGGCTTCCTCGTTCAGAGGAATGCGGATCAGGCCGTCAGGAGCAGTCATGGCCTTGGAGGTCAGGCCCGTGTACTCGCCCTGGATGTCGAAGTAACGGATTTCCTGGAAGTTGAACAGCTTGTTGTAGAAGTCGGCCCAGTAGGCCATGCGTCCGCGGTAGACGTTGTGCGTGAGGTGATCGACGACCTGGAAACCGTGGCCCTTGGGATTGCGGTCCACACCGGGCAGAAACTCGAAGTCGATGTCGTAGATGGACTTGCCGTCTTCGTAGCGGTCGATCAGGTACAGCGGCGCACCACCGATGCCCTTGATGGCGGGCAGGCGCAGTTCCATGGGGCCGGTGGGAATGTCCACGGGCTGGGCGCCCAGCTCCAGCGCGCGCTTGTAGGCCTTGTGCGCATCCTTGACACGGAAAGCCAGGCCGCAGGCACTGGGACCGTGCTCGGCCGTGAAATAGGCTGCCTGACTCCTGGGCTCGCGGTTGATGATGAAATTGATGCCGCCCTGGCGATACAGCACCACGTCCTTGGAGCGATGCTTGGCCACCAGCGTGAAGCCCAGCTTCTCGAACAGCGGCTCCAGCACGCCGTCTGCAGGCGAGGCGAACTCGACGAACTCAAAGCCGCACAGGCCCATGGGGTTTTCAAACAAATCGGTCATGAGAAGGTTTCCTGAAAAAAATGAAGTTGATGATGGCGCGATCAGGCAGTTTTATCCAGCGCCTGGACTTCGATCTCAACGCCAACGCCAAAAACCAGCTGGGCCTGCACCAGGCTGCGCACCGGGTAACGGCCTTCCTTGAAATAGCTTGCATAGACCTTGTTGAAGGCATCGAAATGAGCCAGGTCGCTGAGCCAGATATTGGCCTTCACCACATCGTCCAGCGAGCTGCCCACCGCCTCCAGCCGCGCCGCGATGGCCTTGAGCACGGCATGTGTCTGCTCTTCGATGGGGCCGGTGAGCGGGCGCTTGTCCTCGCCGAAGGGGATCTGCCCCGACAGCATCAGAAGGCCGCCTGCGCGGACTGCGGAAGAGAAGGGCATGCCGCCGGGCGCGGGATAAAAGGTTGCAGTGGAGTTCATCGAAGTGCTCTCAAGGTTCAGGTGGTTACAACAGGCTGGCGCCAAGGTCTGCGCAAGCCCTCATTCAATCAAACCGCAGTCTGCACCAGCCGGACGGGCTGGCGAAACACCATGCGGTACATGGCATAGACCGCCAGCACCCACACCGGAATGGCATAGGCAGAGGCACGTACTCCGGGGGTGAGCAGCATCACGACCACCACCAGCGCCATGGCCGCCAGACAGATGTAGTTGGTCAGCGGGAACAGCGGCGCCTTGAAGCTGCGCTGCGTGCCCTTGGCATCATGCAGCTTGCGGTAGTTCAGGTGCGAAATGATGATGATGGTCCAGATGATCACCAACGCCGCCGTGATCAACGAGATCAGCAACTCGATCACGCCGGCAGGCGCCACATAGTTCAGCACCACGCAGAAGGCAGTGACGATGCCGGGGTAGACGATGGCCTTCACGGGTACACCGCGTTTGTTGACTTCAGCCAGCGACTTCGGTGCGTTGCCTTCCTGGGCCATGCCATACAGCAGACGGCTGGAGCTGTAGACCATGCTGTTGTAGACCGACAGCGTAGCGGTGAGGATCACGAAATTCAGCATATGCGCGGCCAGGTGCTCACCCATGCCCGAGAACACCAGCACAAAGGGACTGCTGCTGTAGGTGCCGCCACCGGCCTTGAGCTGGGCCACCAGATCAGTCCAGGGCGTCAGCGACAGCAGCACGGCCATCGAGCCCACATAGAACAGCAGCACGCGCACCATGAGCTGGTTGATCGCCTTGGGGATGACCTTGCGCGGCTCTTCGGTTTCTGCAGCGGCAAAGCCCAGCATTTCCACGCCGCCGAAGGCGAACATGATGAAGGCAAAGGCCATGAACAGACCCTTGAAGCCGTTCGGCAGGAAACCACCTTGCGTCCACAGGTTGCTGATCGTCTGCGTGGGGTTGTGCGTGGTGGACAGCAGGTAGATGCCCGTGGCGATCATCGCCACCACGGCCACGATCTTGATCAGCGCGAACCAGAACTCAAACTCGCCATAGGCCTTGACGTTGATGAAGTTCACGCCGTTGATAAGCACAAAGCAAACGGCGGCCGTCACCCAGACCGGGATATCGGGCCACCAGAACTGGATGAACTTGCCCACGGCAGTCAACTCCAGCATGCCCACCAGCACATAGAGGGCCACGCAGTTCCAGCCCGACAGGAAACCGGCAAAGCGCCCCACGTAGCGGTTGGCGAAATAGCTGAACGAACCGGCAGAAGGCTCCTCGACCAGCATTTCGCCCAAGAAACGCATGATGAAGAAGATCAGCAGGCCGCCGATGGTATAGCCCAGCAGCACGCCAGGGCCGGCCAGCTCGATGATGCCGGCCGAGCCCAGAAACAGCCCGGTGCCTATGGTGCCGCCCAGCGCAATCAGCTGGATATGGCGGTTCTTGAGCTTGCGCTCCAGATGCCCGTTGGAGGAAGGGGTATGCATGGTTTGTCTCCTGTTATCTATATCTACCTATGCGAATCCGAAAAGCGCTTACTGCTCGGCCCTGCCGCGCCACATATCCCATGCCAGCGTGAGTCCCACGCCGATGTCGCGCAGCGGGCGCGGCGGGATGTAGTTGGCAGTGCCCTCGACGAGGAAGTCGTCGATCAGCGGGTTCTTGCGGCCCAGCGCCAGGTCGGCTATCAGCATGCCGGCAGCGGTGTGGCGCACGATGCCCGAGCCGTTGCAGCAGGACGCAGCCCAGGCGTTGTCACCAATCCGGCCAAAGGCGGGCGCATGGTTGTGCGAGACCGCCAGCCAGCCCATCCAGAAATGCTCGAGTTCGATGGCCCCGAGTTGTGGAAAGCGGCGGCGCAGCAGCGCCTGGTTCATGGCCCTGGCCTTGGCGCGGCGCCCGTCAGTGGTGCGCAGGCTGGGTGAATACTCGAACCCCTGGCGGATCATCAGCCGCCGGTCGTGCGTCAGCCGTACCGTGGAACCCGCCACGCCATGCGCGGGCGTCACACCCCAGGCGACATCCGTTCCCAACTGGGCGATCTGGGCATCGCTGAGCGGGTGAGTGAGGCTGGCGAACAGCAGAATCGGTACCTGGCGCTCCTGGTAGACGCCGAATGACTGCGAGAACGCATTGACGGCCAGAATGGCCTTGCGCGCACGGATGCTGCCCTGGGCCGTGCGGACAAAGGGAGTCGCGCCTTCGAGCTTCGCCTCGATGACCGGCGAGTTCTCGAACAGCTGCACCTGGGACGGCAGGCTGTCGGCCAGACCACGCACCAGCGCCGCGGGATTCATGAGGCGCGTGCCCGGCGTGTAGACCGCTGCCGCGTAGTAATCGGTGCCTATGCGCTGGCGCAGCGCATCACGATCCAGATATTCATGGGACTCCTGCCAGGCATCCAGATTGCGTGCATAGGGCTTGAGCGACTTCTGCGCCACCTCCTCCGTCACTGCCACGTGGTAGCGGCCGCGCTTTTGCCAGCCACAGGAGATGCTGTGCTCAGTCACTGCCCGCTCCAGTGCATCCACGGCAAAGCGGTTGACGCGGATCACGCGGCGGCCCGCCTCGACCGCGGCATCGGAAGGCGCCGAGCTGTGCGGCAGATCGATCGCAAAGCCCGAGTTGCGGCCCGAGGCGTTCTCCCCCACCACGCCCGCATCCACCACGGCGATGGAAGCATCAGGTTGCTGTTGTGCCAGCTGGCGTGCTGCCGCCAGCCCCGCATAGCCGGCGCCCACGATGACCCAGTCCACCGCCACATCGCCCTGCAGTGGCGCCTTCGGCTGGCGAGTTCCCAGCAGCGCGCTCCATCCATTGGTGCGGTCGTCGGCGGGAAGGCGGTAAACAGAGCGTGACATGGCGGTTTCCAATAAGAGCCCTCGGAAGCTGACTCGCTCTCCAAGGTCGCTGATGAACAACAATGGAGGCGGAGTCTAAAACATAAAACATTAAACGTTTAATCTTTATTTATCATGGATTACCCGAGGGTGAAATTACCCAAGCAGGCCCATCCAGCCGTCAGTGCCGGAGCGTGTAGCATCTGGTGTGGTGCGTCATCGACGCCTTATGAATCACACACGCAGCCCATGAATCAAACAGGAAGCAAAACCGCCCCCCGCCGTACCCAGGCAGAACGCAGTCAGACCACTCAGCGCAAGATCATCAAATCCGCCATACGGCTGCTACAGAAGGTTGGGTTTCAGCAGACCAATCTGCAGGAAATTGCGCGTGGTGCCAAAGTCACGCTGGGGGCGGTGCAGCACCAGTTCGGCAGCCGCCAGGCGCTGATGGAGCAGGTGGTCGATGAAATCATGGCGCCGCTGGCGGCTGCGGGCGCCGGCTGGCCCGAAGATGCCGCGCAGTTGCCGCTGGAGCCGCGCGCTCGCGAATTCGTGCGCAGGGCCTGGCAAAGCGTCTATGCCCAACCCAGCTATGTGGCGACCTGGAGCATGTTTTTCGGCTGCAAGAGCACACCGCTATTCGAGCGCATCAACGCGCACCGCTCCCAGCATGACCCCGCCTCCTTCGAACACTTCGTGAAAGTTTTCCCGGAAATCGCCGAGCGCCATCCTCAGCCCAGCCACTTTGCATCTGTGGTGTTTGCTGCGCTGCGAGGCCTGGCCGTCATGCGTCTGTTCGAGATCGACGATGCAGCAGCCGAACATCAGTTGGAGGTAATCTCCCAGATGATCGTGAACGCAGGCACGATCAACCAGGCTTGAGCCGCAGGCAGCAGCGGCTTTCGCACCCTGAACAAGCCAGGCCCATATCAGCCAAATCGGCTTGAAATGCTTTCTCTACAAGCGCTTTATGCTATCAAACATGAGGTCCAACCTCAGGCTGTTGACCGACGCCCCCAGTTCATCACGGCTGTACCCAGCACCGCCATGGCGCCGCCGAGCACCATGGAGCCTTCAATGCTCTCGCCCAGCAGCAGGGCCGAAAGCAGCACACCGATCACCGGCACCAGCGTGATATAGCCCGAGGCCGCACCTGCGCCCAGCGATTTGACGCCCGCGAAGTACCAGGCATAAGCCAGGGCCGTGGAGCCATAGGCCATGAAGACCATGGCAGTCCAGGCAGTGCCGCTGGCCTGAAATGCCGAAACCAGCCCCTGCGGGCCTTCCAGCACCAGGCTGGCGGCCAGAAGCAGCAAGGCGCCAAAAATGGAAGTCACGGTGGTCGCAGCCAGCGCATCCACGCCTGCCAGCATGGCGCGGCCAATCAGCGTGTAGCAAACCCAGCAGGCCACGCAGCCCAGAATCAGCATCTCGCCCACCCCTACCGTTCCGTTGAGCAATTGCATGGGGTCGCCATGCGAGATGACCACCACGGCGCCGCAGGCCGCCAGCAACATGCCCAGAGCAATGGTGGCGTTGATGCGCTCCTTGAAAAGCCACACCGCAAACGCCAGCGTGACCACCGGATTGAGCGTGATGAGCAGCGCAGCCTTGCCCGCAGGCAGATGCTGCAGACCCGTGAGGAAAAAACTGGCGTAGCCGAACACCCCGGTCGCGCCTGCGGCAAACATGCCCAGCCAGGTCTTGACAGACCAGTGCCTGAGAGCACCCAGCCCGCCCGAGAAATACAGCCAGGGCAGCAACAGGGTCGCAGCCAGCAAAAAGCGCAGCGCCGATGCCGCCAGAGGCGGCATATTGAGCGCCAGAATGCGGCCTGCCGGCCAGGAAGCGCCCCACATCAGGGCCATGCCCAGAAGACGCAGATGCGCGCTCATCAAAGAGCTCTTGACGGATTCGGAAGTCATGAAGATGGCCAACAAAAAAGCCGCGGCCATTCGATCGCGGGCAGCGGCTCAGATCAGGGATCTGAAGACCCAATATACCCGCAACACATTCCGGATGGATGCATGTCGCTACCGTCTGGCGCACTGTGCTATGCCTGCACAGGCCTCAGCAGCGCGGCATGCTTGTGCAAGGCATCGCGCACCAGAGGCCGCAGCTGCGCAGCCTCCGAAGGCTCATTCAAAGCCGCCAGAATGCGAAGCCTCATGCGCGGCTCCCAGAACTTCTGGATATGCTGGGCCACACCGTCGAGCGCCTCGTCATGCTCTGGCATGGCCTCGAAGAACTCGGCTATGCGATTGGCCATGCGGATCAGGTTGTTCACATCCATCACTGACTTCCCATCTCCAGCTGGGCTGCGGCCAGATGACCGAGCTGCTGGTCGTTGAAACGCCTGTAGCCCTGCTGCCAGCTTGAAGGCTGCGCCACGGGCAATACCTGCACGGCCGTCACCTTGTACTCGGGGCAGTTGGTGGCCCAGTCCGAGCTGTCGGTGGTGATCACATTCGCGCCCGACTCGGGGAAATGGAAGGTGGTGTAGACCACGCCGGGCTGTATGCGCTCTGTCACCGTGGCGCGCAGCACCGTCTGGCCGGCGCGGCTTTCAATGCCCACCCAGTCGCCATCGCGGATGCCACGGTCCTGTGCGTCATGCGGATGAATCTCGAGCCTGTCCTCGCCATGCCACCGGTTGTTGGCCGTGCGCCGCGTCTGCGCGCCCACGTTGTACTGCGAGAGAATGCGCCCCGTGGTCAGCAGCAGCGGAAAGCGCTGCGTGACCTTTTCATCGGTGGCCACGTACTGGGTGATGATGAAGCGGCCCTTGCCACGCACAAATCTATCCTGGTGCATGATGGCCGTTCCCGCCTCTTCGGTGCCCTCGTTGCAGGGCCACTGCACGCTGCCCAAGCGCTCTATCTTCTCGTAGCTCACGCCCGCGAAAGTCGGGGTCAGTGCCGCAATCTCGGCCATGATCTCGCGCGGATGACCGTAGTTCATGGGATAGCCCAGCGCGTTGGACAAGAGCTGCGTCACCTCCCAGTCGGCATAGCCGGCCAGCGGCTGCATGAGCTGGGTCACGCGCGAGATGCGACGCTCGGCATTGGTGAAGGTGCCGTCTTTCTCCATGAAGGACGATCCGGGCAGGAACACATGGGCGTACTTGGCGGTCTCGTTGAGGAAGATGTCCTGCACCACCACGCATTCCATGGCCGACAGCGCTGCCGTCACATGCTGGGTGTTGGGGTCGGACTGCACGATGTCCTCGCCCTCGCAGTACAGGCCCATGAAGCTGCCTTCCAGCGCGGCCTCGAACATATTGGGAATGCGCAAACCCGGCTCGGGACTGAGCTTCACGCCCCAGGCGCCTTCAAATTCGGCTCTGGTGATGCTGTCCGAGATATGGCGATAGCCCGGCAGCTCATGCGGAAAGCTGCCCATGTCGCAGGAGCCCTGGACATTGTTCTGGCCGCGCAAGGGATTAACGCCCACGCCTTCGCGCCCCACATTGCCCGTGGCCATGGCCAGATTGGCAATGCCCATGACCATGGTCGAGCCCTGGGCATGCTCGGTCACGCCCAGGCCGTAGTAGATGGCGGAGTTGACCTGCCTTCCCTGCGGATGATCCGCACTGCCCAATGCATACAGCCGCGCCGCGCCGCGCACCAGCTCGGGAGCCACGCCGGTGATGTCGGCCGTGGCCTCGGGCGAGTTCTCCGGCCTGGCAACGAACTCCTTCCATTGCGCAAAGGACTTGGCATCACAGCGCTCGTCGATATAGGCATCGGCCAGCCAACCCTCGGTGACGATCACATGGGCCAGCGCCGTGATCATGGCCACATTGGTACCGGGCTTCAGCTGCAGGTGGTAGTCGGCCTTGACATGGGGCGAGCTGACGAGCTCGATCTCGCGCGGGTCGATCACGATCAGGCCGGCGCCGGCACGCCGGGCGTCGCCACGCAGCCGCTTTTTCATGCGCGAGCCGAACACCGGATGCGCCGCCGTGGGATTGGCGCCTATCACCATGATCACATCGGAGTGCTCGACCGACTTGAAGGTCTGCGTGCCTGCCGATGTGCCATAGGTCTGGCCCAGGCCATAGCCCGTGGGCGAGTGACAGACACGCGCACAGGTATCGACATTGTTGTTGCCGAAGGCCGCGCGGATCAGCTTCTGCACCAGATAGGTTTCCTCATTGGTGCAGCGCGACGAGGTGATGCCGCCAATCGAGTCCCTGCCATGCTTGGCCTGGATGCGGCGGAATTCGCTGGCCGCATGGCCTATCGCCTCCTCCCAGCTCACTTCGCGCCAGGGGTCGGTGATCTTGGCGCGGATCATGGGTTGGGTGATGCGGTCCTTGTGCGTGGCATAGCCCCAGGCAAAACGCCCCTTGACGCAGGCATGGCCTTCGTTGGCCTTGCCGTCCTTCCAGGGCACCATGCGCACCACCTGCTCGCCCTTCATCTCGGCCTTGAAGCCGCAGCCCACGCCGCAGTAGGCGCAGGTGGTGATCTCGCTGTGCTCGCTCTGCCCCAGCTCGACCACGGTCTTTTCCTGCAGCGTGGCCGTGGGACAGGCCTGCACGCAGGCGCCGCAGCTCACGCAGTCGCTGGCCATGAAGCCGTCGCCCTGACCTGCTGTGATGCGCGACTCGAAACCACGTCCGCTGATCGTCAGCGCAAACGTGCCCTGCGTTTCCTCGCAGGCGCGCACGCAGCGATTGCAGACAATGCACTTGCTGGGGTCGTAGTTGAAATACGGGTTGGAGGTATCGACCTCGGCCCTGGCCTCGCCCTTGAAGTGGTTGGCTCCATCCATGCCATAGCGCACCTCGCGCAGGCCAACCACTCCGGCCATGTCCTGCAACTCGCAGTCGCCGTTGGACGAACAGGTCAGGCAATCGAGCGGATGGTCGGAGATATAGAGCTCCATCACGCCCTTGCGCAGCTCCTGCAGCTGCGGACTCTGGGTGCGCACCTTCATGCCCGCTTCGGCAGGCGTGGTGCAGGACGCAGGAAAGCCCTTGCGCCCCTCGATCTGCACCAGACATAGCCGGCAGGAACCAAAGGGCTCCAGCGAATCCGTGGCACAGAGCTTGGGCACCTTGATGCCGCCATCGACAGCAGCGCGCATCAGCGATGTGCCCTTGGGCACGGTGACCTCGCGGCCGTCTATATGCAACGTGACCAGTTCCTCGGACAGGCTGGCAGGCGTTCCGCAATCGGTGTTCTTCAGATGTTCCAGCATGGCTCTCTCCTCAGGCGGGGTTCACGGTCTGCACGGGCCCGATACCGAAATCGGCCGGGTAGTGCTGCAGCGCAGAGCGCACCGGATAGGGGGTCATGCCGCCCATGGCACACAAGCTGCCATGCTGCATGGTGTCGCACAGGCTCTCGAGCAGCGCCACATTGGCCGCATGCTCGGCGCCGCCTTGACGCGTGATACGGTCTATCACCTCCACTCCCCGCGTGGAGCCGATGCGGCAGGGCGTGCATTTGCCGCAGGACTCGATGGCGCAGAACTCCATGGCATAGCGCGCCAACTGCGCCATATCGGCGCTGTCGTCATGCACGACCAGACCGCCATGGCCGACCACATTGCCCTTGGCGGCATAGGCTTCGTAGTCCAGCGGATCATCCCAATCCTCGGGCGCCACATAGCTGCCCAGCGGGCCGCCAACCTGAATGGCCTTGACGGGCCGACCGCTGGCCGTGCCGCCGCCAAAGTCCTGCACCAGCTCGCGCAGCGTGAGGCCGAACGCTTTTTCCACCAGTCCGCCACGCGCGATATTGCCCGCGAGCTGAAAGGGCAGCGTGCCGCGCGAGCGCCCCATGCCATAGCCCTGATAGAAGGCCGCACCCCTGGCCAGGATGATGGGTACGGTCGCCAGCGTGATCACATTGTTGATGACCGTGGGCTTGCCGAACAGGCCTTCGATCGCGGGCAGCGGCGGCTTGGCGCGCACAATGCCGCGCTTGCCTTCGATGCTCTCCAGCATGGCGGTCTCTTCGCCGCAGACATAGCTGCCAGCCCCCTTGCGCACCTGCAGATAAAACGCCTTGCCGCTGCCGGCCACATTGGCGCCCAGCCAGCCCGCCGCACTGGCGCGTGCAATCGCCTCGTTCAGCACCGCAATCGAGTGCGGATATTCGCTGCGCACATAGATATAGCCCTGAGTCGCACCCACGGCCAGACCAGCGATCGCCATACCCTCGATCAGGCAGAACGGGTCGCCCTCCATCAACAGACGGTCGGCGAACGTGCCCGAATCGCCTTCGTCGGCATTGCAGGCAATGTACTTCTGCGGCCCTGTTCCCGCACTTTCTGCAGCCGCAACGGTCTTCCATTTGATCCCCGCCGGAAATGCCGCCCCGCCGCGACCGCGCAGGCCGGAGTCCAGCACCTGCTGGACGATGGCTTCGGGCGCCATGGCCGCAGCGGCCCTGAGGCCTTGCCAGCCGCCATGGGCCTCGTAGTCCCGCAGGCTCAGCGGATCGATGATGCCCACGCGTGCAAAAGTCAGACGTTCCTGCCGTGCCAGATAAGGCATCTGCTCGGTCAGCCCATGGCATAGCGCATGGGACTGGCCCTGCAGCATGCCGGCGTCCAGCAGACCCGGCACGTCAGCCGCCTGAACCGGGCCGTAGGCCACGCGGCCCTGTGCAGTCTCAATCTCGACCAGGGTCTCCAGCCACAGCAAGCCGCGCGAGCCGTTGCGTACCAGCTCCACCGCCAGGCCTCGCGCCTCGCACTCGCGCTGCAGCGCCTGGGCCACCGCATCCGCGCCCACGGCCAGGGCCGCGGCATCGCGCGGTACATAGATGCGCGTGGCAGCAACCGCTTCATTTTCGATAGCTTCTTGCGCTTCATCTGCCTTGGTTTCAAGTCGTTTTTGCTGTATTTCTTCCAGCAGGGCATCGAGCCGGTCCGCAGTCATCCGCGCATGGACTTCGCTCTCGTCGACCATCACGGCCGGCGACTGGGCGCACAACCCCAGGCAGTAAACAGGCTCCAGCGTCACGCTGCCATCGGCGCTCGTGCCATGGGCCTGGCAGCCCAGTGTCTCTTGCGCATGAGCGAATAGTGCATCGCCACCACGCGACTTGCAGGCTTCGGCCCGGCAGATCTGGATCAGCGTCCTGCCATGCGGCTGCTCGCGCAAATGCGGGTAATAGCTGACAACACCATGGACCTCGGCACGCGAAAGATTCAGGGCCTCGGCAATGGCGGGCACGGCAGCGCGCGGGATAAAACCCAGCGCATTTTGCAGAGAGTGCAGCAGCTCCAGCAGGCCACCGGGTTCCTGGCCAAAGCGGGCCAGACAGTGCGTCAGGGCGTCCTGCTGTTCGGGGCTGAGCAGCGGCGCAGACTCCTGCGGCTGCGCGATAGGGTGATGGGGCATGGGGCGACCTTGTTATGAGGGCGCACCAGCGCCCTTTGTCTCATGCCGTATTTCAGCCCCGGCCGTATCTCAGGTCAAATTCTTTGAATTGATGACGCGATTCAAATTGCAAATCAGCGCACGGCCCCGGCAAAGCTCGCACATTGCTGGCGCCAAGCCTGGGACTGCATGAGCGCCAGCGCGGCCTGCTGCGCGCGGGTCGCCTGCTCCTGCGAAGGGGTCAGGAAAGCGATGGCCGTCTGCACCTTGGGCGCAATCAGAGGACGCACCGAGATCCGGGCCGACTCGGGCAGCGTCGCCACCAGCGCGCCGGGCAGCACGCTGTGTAGACCGCCTTCGGTCACGGCCAGCATCAGGCTCAGCACGGAATTGGTTTCCATGGCCGCTCTGACTTCGCAGCCGGCTGCCACAAAGCTCTGGTCCACAATCAGCCGGTTATGCATGTCCGGCGTCAAAAGACATAACGGCAGCCGGGCCGCCTGAGCCCATTTCACAGGTTTCTGGCTCTGCTCCTCAGCCGCAGGACTGAGCAGGAAATAATGCTCCTGATACTGCGGCCACATGGTGATGCGGGCGCTGCGTGCCGTGCGGCTGCCCGACTCCAGCCTTTCGCTGTAGCCCATGGCCAGATCCAGCGTGAGGTCTTCGAGTCCGGTTTCGATCTCAAGCGAGCTCATGGAGAGCACCATGGGCGTGATGCCCGGGTGCTGGACCCGCAGCAGCGCGGCAAAGCGCGTCAGCATGGGGATGGCCGTAGGCACGGCAGCCATGCGCAGCAGACCCTTGAGCTGGCCGGCTGCGGCGCTCAGATCCTGTCTCAACGCCTCCTCGGCCCTGAGCATGGACAGTGCCGTGGCCAGCACCTGCTCCCCCTCGGGAGTCAGCCCGCCAAACACGCGGCCGCGCCTCACGATGACGGCACCGAACTCGTCCTCCAGCGCCTTGAGCGCATTGGACAGTGCAGGCTGCGTGATATGGCAGGCCTGCGCCGCCCTTGCGAAATGGCGGTGCTCGTTGAGCGCCACCAGATAACGCATGGAGGTCAGAAGGTTCATCAGGTATTGCTGCTAACCGTGATCGTGGGGAACTTGCTGGAGAAGTCCTTGGCCTTGAGAGCCACCTTCACGGCCAGATCGCGCGCCACCTTTTTGTAGACCTGTGCGGCTTCACTCTCGGGCTCGGCCACCACCGTGGGCTTGCCGCTGTCGGCCTGCAGACGGATCTGCAGCGACAGGGGAAGCGCCCCCAGATAGTCGATGTTCTGCTCGCCTGCCATCTTCTTGCCGCCGTCTGCGCCAAAGATATGTTCGACATGGCCGCAGTTGGTGCAGACATGGGCAGCCATGTTTTCGACCAGGCCGAGAATCGGCACACCGACCTTCTCGAACATCTGAATGCCCTTCTTGGCATCGATCAGGGCAATGTCCTGGGGCGTGGTCACCACCACGGCACCCGTCATGGGCACGCGCTGGGACAGCGTCAGCTGGATGTCGCCGGTTCCGGGCGGCATGTCGACCAGCAGATAGTCCAGATCCTTCCAGTTGGTCTGGCGCAGCATCTGCTCCAGCGCCTGGGTGGCCATGGGACCGCGCCAGATCATGGCCTGGTCGTTGTTGACCAGCAGACCGATGGACATGACCTGCACGCCATGGTTCTCCAGCGGCTCCATGGTCTTGCCGTCATGGCTTTCGGGCTTGCCCGAAACACCCATCATCATGGGCTGGCTGGGGCCGTAGATGTCGGCATCCAGAATGCCCACGCGGGCACCTTCGGCGGCCAGCGCCAGCGCCAGATTGGCCGTGGTCGTACTCTTGCCCACGCCGCCTTTTCCGGACGAGATGGCGATGATGTTCTTCACGCCGGGCAGCAACTGCACGCCACGCTGCACGGCATGCGAGGCCACCTTGGTGGTGATGTTGACCGAGACATTGCCCACGCCAGCCACAGTCCTGGCCGCAGCGATGAACTGGCTGCGCAGGGCAGGCTGCAGGCTCTGGGCCGGATAGCCCATCTCCACATCGAACGAGACGTCGTCACCGGCAATCTGCAGATTGCGCAGGGCGCGCGTGCTCACAAAGTCCTTGCCAGTGTGCGGATCAAGCACGGTGGCCAGCGCGCTCAGAAGCGCTTGTTCTGTAACAGCCATTGGATTTAGTTTTCCAGAGGTTTCTTCAATGAGGGATAGTCTAGCGAAGCTGTCCAACCCCTGTGCACAGGAGACAATGCAGCCCTTTGCCCAAGATTTGAGAGACAGCCCGTGAAATTGAAGATGGCCGAAAATTCCCTGTTTGCAGTCCTGATGCGCTCACGCTGGTGGATCAGCTTTGCGATCTGCGCTGCGGTGGTGCTGGTGTCGCTGGCGGTGTTCCCCAAGGACATTTCGCCTTTTGCCGCTTTGGGAGCCTTCCCGTTCTTCATCGTCGGCTGCATTGCCTGCTACAAGCAGCTGCGGGCCCCCAGCCCGGCCAGGCTGGAGCAGATTCAGCAGGTGATCGCCGAGCAGTCCTGGGCCGACTTCAGTGCACAGTTGCAGACAGCCTGGCAAGCCGAAGGCTATGAGGTTCAGCGCCTGAACCAGGCCGGCGCCGACCTGCTGCTGACGCGCAACGGCCAGACCAGCGTGGTCGGCGCGCGCCGCTGGAAAGCCGCCGCCCATGGCGTGGAGCCGCTGCGCGAGCTGCAGGCCGCACAACACAAGCTGAAAGCCGATCTCTGCGTTTACGTGGCTCTGCAGCCTCTGGGCGAAAATGCCGCCAGCTGGGCCGCGCAGAATCAATTGGTGGTGCTGGATGCCAAGTCCATCGCCACGCTGATTGCCAAGAACCAGAAAAAGAGCTGACGGCCGCCGCAGACTGTCACCAGGGCCGCCGCCGGCCCGTTCGATGGCCCGGCCCACCTACCGCCCGCGGCCCAATCCGGGCACACTGCAGCCATGGCGGCAGTGCAGTTCTCTCCCACCCTCCCATCCAGTCTTGCCGAAGCAGAGCGGCAGAGCTCCATAGGCCCTAGCTCCAGCATCGGGCAGACCGGCCTGTTGCTCAGCGGCGGCGGCGCCCGGGCTGCCTACCAGGTCGGCGTGCTGGCCGCCATCGCCGAGCTGCGCCGCGCTCGCGGTCTGCAGCATGGCCCCAATCCCTTTCCAGTGCTTGCAGGCACATCGGCAGGCGCCATCAATGTCGCAGCCCTGGCTTGCCATGCCGATGCCTTTGACAGCGCAGTGCGGCGCATGTTGCATGTCTGGGGCCATATGCATACCGAGCAAATCTACAAGGCCGACTCGCTCAGCGTGCTGCGCAGCGGCGCACGCTGGCTGACGCTGTTGTCGCTGGGCTGGGCGCTGGCCCGCTGGAGCCGCATGCGCCCGCGCTCGCTGCTGGACAATGCTCCGCTCAAAACCCTGATGAACAGCGGCCTCATGCCTTTCGAGCGCATCCCACAACTCATCGACAGCGGTCATCTGCACGCCCTGGCCATTACCGCATCCAGTTACAGCAGCGGTCAGCACATCACTTTCTTTCAGACTCGCGAGGCCTTGAGCCCCTGGGTGCGCGACCAGCGCAAGGCCGTGCAGACCCTGCTGACCGCCGATCACCTGCTGGCCTCGTCGGCCCTGCCCTTCATATTTCCAGCCATGCCGCTGCCCATGGACGGACATCTCGAGCATTTCGGCGACGGCTCCATGCGCCAGACTGCGCCCCTGGCACCAGCGATTCATCTGGGCGCCAGCAAACTGCTGGTCGTCGGCGCGGGCAGACGCCACGAGCCCGTGAGCAGCCAGCCGCAGGTCGATGCCAGCTATCCCACACTGGCCCAGGTGGCCGGGCACGCGCTGTCCAGCATTTTTCTGGACACGCTGGCTGTGGACATAGAGCGTGCCGAACGCATCAATCACACGCTGAGCCTGATTTCACCGGCCGAGCGCATTCACAGCCGGCTGCGCCCTATCGAGGTACTGGCCATCACCCCCAGCGAGCGCATCGATGATATTGCCACGCGCCACATCGACAAGCTGCCGCGGCCGGTGCGCACCTTGCTGGCCACGCTGGGCGTGCGCGCAGGCACAGGCAACCCCATGCGTGACGGTGCGCTGGCCAGCTACCTGCTGTTTGAGCAAGGCTATACCCGTGAACTGATAGCACTGGGCCGCAAAGACGCACTGGCTCGAAGTGAGGAACTGTGCGCCTTCCTGGGTTGGCCTCAAGAATGTAACAAATGTTAATGATGCGAAAGGAGCCAGGCAAATGATGCGTGAGACACTTTGCATGACCTTCATCATCTTTCCGGCAATCGCCTAGTGACTCCATCCCCACAGCCCATCCGCGCTTCCAAATCGCTCAAGCTCTCGCTGATCCTGCCTTTTGTTGCACTGATTGCGCTGCTGACATCGGCCCTGGGCATGCTCTGGTACTGGACGGGCAGCAACACGGTGTCCGCCTTGTCCGAGCAGGTGATGGAAGAGAAGGCCGAGCGTATCGCGCTGATCGTGGATCGTCACCTGCACCCGTCCAGCGCCGTGCTGGAGGCTGCGTTTCCCAGCGGCCAGCCCGTAGCTGCCGATATCCGCGAACATATTCCCGACCTGATCTCCCGGCTGTGGGTGGCGACCTCGCTGCATACCCGGCCCAATGACTATGTGTACTATGCCAATATCGCGGGCCAGGGCATTGCTCTCAAGCGAGTGGCTCCAGAACTGGGCCAATTGCGCCTCAAGACTCAGTCCGGCGAGCACCGCAGCTACTTCAAGGTCGCCAGCATGCATGCCGAGCCGATCTATGAATCCACCGAAACCAATCTGTTCGAACCGCGCCAGCGCCCCTGGTTCAAGCTGGCGGCGGAGTCGGCCGATGTGATCTGGACTCCTGCCTATATCGACTTCAGCGCCAAGGACCTGGTGCTCACTCGCGCACGCCGCATTCTCTCCAGCAAGGGCAGCCTAGAGGGTGTGATTGCCACTGATATTTCGCTGCGCGCACTCAATGAATTCGTCAACCAGTTGCATCTGAGCGAACATGGCCGCGCCTTCATCATCGAGGCCGACGGCTCCCTGATCGCCGCCACTGGCATGCCCAACATCCACCGGCGCGAAGACGGCAAGCTGGAGCGCATGAGCGCCGCCAACAGCCAGGACCCGCTGATTCAGGCGGTGTACGACAAAATCCAGGGCGCCTTCCAGTCCTCGCTGTCCAGCGACGGCCCCGGCACGGCCCTGCTCGAAGATGACAGGCACAACCATATTCGCATTGCCTACCGTCGCCTGAGCAATGGAGCCGGTCAGGACTGGATGGCCGTGGTGGCCGTGCCGCACAAGGACATGCTGGCCGGCGTCTACCGCCATATGGCCCTGGTGGGCAGCCTGGGCTTGCTGGCCCTGGTCGTGGCCGTCGTCATCGGCACCCGCATCTTCGGCGCCGTGGCCAACGATATGCGCTCGCTGACCCGCGCCGTGCGCCGCGTGGGCCTGGGCGAAATCGACACGCCGATCGAAGTGCAGCGCCGCGATGAAATTGGCGAGCTGGCCCACAATTTCCACCGCATGCGCCACAGCCTGTTCACCGATCCACTGACCGGGGCCAGCAACCGCAGCGCACTGCAGCATATTCTGACCACACTCACCCGCCCCCTGCCCGGCCAGAGCATGGCCGCCCCGTTTGCCCTGCTGTTTGTGGACCTGGATCGCTTCAAGCCGCTCAATGACCGCTGGGGCCATGACAACGGCGATCTGGCACTGGCCGAGATCAGCCTGCGCCTGCGCAATCTGCTGCGCCCCGATGACGTCGTGGCGCGTCTGGGCGGTGACGAGTTCATCCTCATCCTGCGCGGCGTCAGCGACGAGGAGCAGGTACAGGCCGTGCGCCTGAAGATAGAGCATGCGCTGCAGCAGCCGCTGGGCACGCTGCAAGGCATTCCCGAGGGCGAAGCCGTGGCCGTGGGCGCATCCGTGGGACAAGCCCTGTATCCCAGGGATGCCCAGGATGCGCAAAGCCTGCTCAAGGTGGCCGACCAGGACATGTATCGCAACAAAAGGCCTTCGGTGGGCTGAGCGCAGCCTCGGCTATCGCTTCCAATTTTGAAGCTGCTTACGCTTTATATTCATAGAATTACTATTCTTTTCAGATTGAAAACAATATGTGCACTATGTAATTAGCTATAAAAAGCAAAGCGAATGCCGTTCCCGAACGAACTCGGCGGGCGCCGCCGCAAAACCCGCGCCCGCAGCCTGGTGCCAAGCCCTTCTAGAATGACGGGTTCTCTGTGAAAGCTGTTTCCTCATGACCGCACGCAAACTATTCGTCACCACCGCCCTGCCGTACGCCAACGGCAACTTCCACATCGGCCACATCATGGAATACATCCAGGCCGACACCTGGGTGCGTGCGCAGCGAATGCAGGGCAATGCGGTCAACTTCGTGGGTGCCGACGACGCCCACGGCGCGCCCATCATGATTGCCGCCGAAAAGGCCGGCAAGACGCCCCAGCAGTTCGTGGCCGACATCGCCGCCGGCCGCAAGCAGTACCTCGACGGCTTCCACATCGCCTTCGACAACTGGAGCAACACCGACAGCGCCGAAAACCACGAGCTGTCCAAGCAGATCTATCTGGACCTGAAGAAGGCCGGCTTCATCGAAACCCGCACCATCGAACAGTTCTTCGATCCCGAGAAGAACATGTTCCTGCCCGACCGCTTCATCAAGGGCGAATGCCCGCGCTGCCACGCCAAGGACCAGTACGGCGACAACTGCGAAGTCTGCAGCTCGGTCTACGCGCCCACCGACCTCATCAACCCGTTCTCGGCCCTGTCTGGTGCCACGCCGGTGATGAAGTCGTCCGAGCATTTCTTCTTCAAGCTCTCCGACCCGCGCGCCGTGGAGTTCCTGACCGAGTGGACCCAGAACGGCAAGCATGTGCAGCCCGAAGTCGCGGCCAAGATCAAGGAATGGTTCGGCGTGCGCACCAACCCCGACGGATCGACCAGCGAAGGCCTGGACGACTGGGACATCAGCCGCGACGCGCCCTATTTCGGCATCGAGATTCCCGATGCGCCGGGCAAGTATTTCTATGTCTGGCTGGATGCGCCCGTGGGCTATCTGGCATCGCTCAAGGAACTGCTCAACCGACGCGGCGAAGACTACGACGCCTATATGGCCGACCCCGACCTGGAGCAGTACCACTTCATCGGCAAGGACATCATCACCTTCCACACCCTGTTCTGGCCTGCGATGCTCAAGTTCAGCGGCCGCAAGACGCCGACCAGGATCTGCGTGCACGGCTTCATGACCGTGAACAACGGCGAGAAGATGAGCAAGAGCCGCGGCACCGGCCTCGACCCGCTCAAATACCTGTCGCTCAAGATGAACCCCGAGTGGCTGCGCTACTACCTGGGCGCCAAGCTCAACGGCAAGAACGAAGACATCGACTTCAATCCCGAAGACTTCATGCTGCGCGTCAACTCCGACCTGATCGGCAAGTACGTGAACATCGCTTCGCGCGCCGCAGGCTTCATCAGCAAGCGCTTTGACGGCAGGCTGGGTCAGGTAAGCGAAGACGGCCAGGCCCTGCTGGACGCGCTGCGCGAGCAGCAAGCCACCATCGTCGCCGCCTACGAGGCCCGCGACAGCGCCCGCGCCGCGCGCGAGATCATGCTTCTGTGCGACAAGGTCAACAGCTATGTGGACGCCAACAAGCCCTGGGAACTGGCCAAGAAGGAAGGCATGGATGCGCGCCTGCACGATGTGTGCACGACCTGCATCGAAGCCTTCCGCATCCTGACCATCTACCTGAGCCCCATCCTGCCCGGCGTGGCCGCCGAAGTGGCCCGATTCCTCATCGTTCCGCCCGAGAGCTTTGCCGACGTGGTCAAGCCCCTGGGCGCAGGCCACCAGATCGGCATCTACCAGCATCTGATGCAGCGCGTCGATCCCAAGCAGCTCGAAGCCCTGTTCGAAGCGCCATCTTCTGCAGGTTCGGGCCAGGCCGCCCCCGCCACCGAACCCGCCAAGGCCGAGAAGAAGGCCGCCAAGAAGGCCGAGCCCGTGATCGACCCCAATGCCCCCGGCGGCGAGCCGCTGGCCGAGACCATCAGCATCGACGACTTTGCCAAGGTCGATCTGCGCATCGCCAGGATTCTGGAATGCAAGACGGTGGAAGGCTCGACCAAGCTGCTGCAGCTGACGCTGGACGTGGGCGAGAAGGACGAAAACGGCCAGCCCAGGACCCGCAATGTGTTCAGCGGCATCAGCAGCATGTACCAACCTGAGCAGCTGCAGGGCAAGCTGACGGTGATGGTGGCCAATCTGGCTCCGCGCAAGATGAAGTTCGGCCTGTCCGAAGGCATGGTGCTGGCAGCCAGCCATGCCGACGAGAAGGCCCACCCCGGCATCTATGTGCTGGAACCTTTCCCCGGCGCCCAGCCCGGCATGCGGATTCATTGATCCTATGCCCCCTCCTGAGTCGCCTTCGGCGCCTTCCCCCTGGGGGGACGACAGCCTCGCTGCGGGGCGGCGGGGCCGCCTTAGGCTCTTGCCCGGTGTCTCCTCGCAGGGACTTGCTTCCCCAAGCTCCTGCGGCTTCTGGCTGGCTGGAGTTTTTTTATCCCTGACGCTCTCGGGCTGTACCGTGATCGCCGTCACCGGCACTGCCATCAGCGTGACGGCCGGGGCCGTGGGTCTGGCCGCCGATGCCGCCATCGGCACGGCCAAGATCGTGGGCAAGGGCGTGGGCAAGGCCGCCGATGCCTTGATGGATGAGGACCAGCCCGATGCCAGCGGCGTGAATATTCGCTACCGCGATCCGTCGGCTACAGCTCCCGCAGCGGCAGAAATGCCGGCAACGTCCGCCAATACCACGCCTTCCGCGCCCTCTGACGGAATGCCGCCGCAGAACTGACGAATCACCCGTACCCTTTCACAGGAAACCGCATCGCGCTACACATCAGATAGCGCAATGCGGTTTTTTCATGCCCTGGCGCGCACCCGCAAGCACAAGCGCAGCGCATAACTAAATAACCAATAACTTCCTGTTACACCACCGGGATATTGAGCTTGTCAGAGCCGGTCCGCTTCCTAGAATCCGACTCCATCAGCTCTGCCTGCTCCGCCCCTGCCCAGAAGAATGCTCGACATTCGCCACACATAACAAAGGCCGCGCACATTCAGGCATCGAGGTCATAAATCCCCCACGCGGCCTTGCGTGGGGACAACGGGAGGCCCCATGCGATCGAAACCCTTGCTCACTTCAGCGCGCCCTGCGCTATGGCTGGCTTTTGCCCTGGCAGCGCCGCTGCCCGGCCTGGCCAACCCTGCTGCCACCTCCTTGCGTGTGCAGGATGTGGCCGTGCTGGCTGCCAGCTGCGCCAACTGCCACGGCCCGGACGGCCGCTCCACGGGCGTCATTCCCCAGCTGCGCGGCCTGCCTGAGGCCCATCTGCTGCAGCGCCTGCAGGCCTTCAAGGCTGGCACTGCCAAGGACGCCACCGTCATGACCCGTCTGGCCAAGGGCTACGACGATGAGCAACTCAAAGCGCTGGCCCAATGGTTCAGCAAGAAGGGCCAGTAAATGCAGATCAATCGTCGTCAAATTCTCGGCGGTGCCGCCGCCAGCGCAGCCAGCTTCGCCATGCCAACCATCGTGCAGGCCAAGACAGCTTCGGCCCATGTGGTCGTGATCGGAGGCGGCTTTGGCGGAGCCACGGCCGCGCGCTATCTGCGCCAGTTCGCGCCGCATATCCAGGTCACACTGGTGGAGCCGGCCGAGCGCTTCTATACCTGCCCCTTCTCCAATCTGTACCTGGCCGGCCTGCGCAGCTGGGACAGCATAGGCCACGGCTACGGCGGCCTGCGCAAGGCCGGCGTGAACGTGGTCCACGCACGGGCCGACCAGGTCCTGACCGACTCCAGGCGCGTGCTGCTGTCCAACGGTCAGGCGCTGAGCTATGACAAGCTGGTGCTCTCGCCCGGCATCGACATGCGCTGGAATGCACTGGAAGGCTATGACGAGGCGGCCGCCCAACTCGCTCCCCATGCCTGGAAGGCCGGAGCGCAGACCCAGTTGCTCAAGAAGCAGCTCGAAGCCATGCCCGACGGCGGCAAGTTCGTGATGGTCATCCCTGCCAACCCTTTCCGCTGCCCGCCCGGCCCCTACGAGCGCGCGGCCATGGTGGCGCACTACTTCAAGAAGCACAAACCCCGGTCCAAGATTTTGCTGCTGGACGACAAGGATGCCTTCTCCAAGCAAGGCCTGTTCATTCAGGGCTGGAAGGCGCTTTATGGCGACATGATCGAATGGGTCAAGCAGGCCGATGACGGCAAGGTCACGCGCGTGGATGCCAGGAACCTGGAAGTGGAAACTGCGTTCGGCACCAGGCACAAGGCCGATGTGCTCAACGTCATCCCGCCCCAGAAGGCCGGCTTTATCGCCGACCGCGCCGGCGTAACCAATGCCAGTGGCTGGGTGCCCGTCAAGCCCGAGTCCTTTGAGTCCACTCAGGTCCAGCATGTCTATGTGCTGGGCGACGCCACGATTGCCGCGCCCATGCCCAAGTCCGGCTTTGCCGCCAATACACAAGGCAAGGTGGCCGCTGCTGCGATTGCCGCCGAGCTGAGCGGCCAGCCCCTGCCTGCGGCGGCCTTTGCCAACACCTGCTACAGCCTGATCGGCACCGACTACGGCATCTCCGTGGCCGGCGTCTACCGCACGGCAGCGGGCAAGCTGATCGAGGTGCCAGACTCCGGCGGCGTGAGCCCCTTGAACGGCGATGCCGCCTTCCGCAAGGCCGAGGCCGACTACGGCGCAGCCTGGTACAAGGCGATCAGCGCGGATATCTGGGGTGGTTGACTAGAGGCATCCCCCTGAGGCGCTGACGCGCCTTCCCCCTTCTCTCGTTGCGCTTCGCTTGCGGGAAGGGGGACGCTGGCTTTGCTGCGGGGCGGCCCTTGCTCGCCAGCCCGAGCGAAAGTTCACGCTTCATGCGCTGGATGCGAATCTCTGCCACCCGCCCTCCTCTGCTTTATTGAACGACTGATATGTTGTTGTGGTCTGTTTTTTTGCTGGGCATGGCCTTCGGCGTCGCCGCGCGGCTCGGACGTTTCTGTCTGCTGCGCGGGCTGCGCCAGCAGGTGGGACTGGACGAGGAGGCCGCGCCCGGCCAGGCACCTGCATTGCAGGCCTTTGCCCTGGCCTTGGCCGTGGCCTTGCTGGCCTCGCAGGGGCTGCAGGCTCTGGGAATGCTCGATCTGAGCCAGGCCGCCATTGCGCGGCCCAGCTTTTCCATCGCTGGCGTGCTGATTGGTGGTTTGCTGTTTGGCATCGGCATGGTGCTGGCACGCGCCTGCGGAGCACGCTCTCTGGTGCTGCTGGCGGGAGGCAATCTGCGCTCTCTGGTCACCCTGGTGTTTCTGGCGCTGGGCGCACAACTGGCCATGACGGGTGTGCTGACGCCTCTGCGCCTGTGGCTGCAGGCCCTCGCCCCCCTCACTCTGGCCCAGGCCACCTTGCCCGCCTATCTGTCTTCCCTGAATACATGGCTGCTGACGCTTGGGCTGGCCTTGCTGCTGCTGGCCTACGCCCTGCTGCGTCCCGGCCTGCGTCAAAGCCGCTTGCAGTGGGGCAGTGCGTTGCTCATAGGCCTGCTGGTGACTGCCGGCTGGTGGCTGACTGCGCATATCGGGGTCGATGAGTTCGAGCCGGCCCGCCTCACCTCGCTGAGCTTCATCGGCCCGATCGCCGAGACCCTGCTCTATCTGCAACTGTCCGTGGGCCGCGAGCCCGGCATAGGCCTGGCGCTGACGGCTGGCGTGCTCGCCGGCGCATTTCTCGCAGCCCTTGGCAGTCGCACGGCACGCTGGGAAGGCTTTGACTCCACCAGCCGCCTGGCTGCCAGCGCCGGTGGCGGCCTGCTGATGGGTATTGGCGGCGTGCTGGCCGCAGGCTGCTCCATCGGCCAGGGACTGAGCGGGCTGTCCACGCTGTCGCTGGCCAGCTTTGCGGCCGTTGCCGGCATCCTGCTCGGAGCGCTTCTCAGCCTGCGCCTGCTGCGCCAGCAATAGCGCTGGCTTCGCTTGGGTATTCACCTCCGGATCAGGACCTGCTCCTAGAATCTCCAGCCACCAGCTCTGCTTGTGCCGCGTGTCGGCTGAGAGGCAATCCCATCGCGCTGCGCCCAAGCTTGCTTCCCTCCCCCGAATCCAAGGCCTGAATCAGGCCCCATTCCCATTACAGGAGCAATGCTCATGCAACGTCGCCATTTCCTCTGGACTCCGCCCGCACTCGCCCTGGGCGCCGCTGCCGGCCCGGCAATGGCTGCACCCGCCATCATCAGCAGCCAGTCGCCCATCCTGCCTCGCAAGGGCAAGGGGCCGCGTATCGTGATCTGCGGTGGCGGCTGGGGCGGCCTCACGGCGGCACGCTATCTGCGCGAGCTGATTCCCGCTTCCGACGTCGTGCTGCTGGAGCGCAATCCGACCTTCTGGTCCGGCCCCATGAGCAACAAGTGGCTGGTGGACATAGTTGGCACGGACTTCGTGAACCGCGACATGCTGCACCCGGCCAACAAATACGGCTACACACTGCTGCAGACCGAAGTCACGGGTTTCGAGCGCGACAAAAAGCTGGTGCGCACGGCCCATGGCCTGATTGAGTACGACTTCCTGATTCTCTCGGGCGGCATTCGCAACGATTACGAGGCCTGGTTCGGCAACGACCAGCGCGCCATCGAATACACGCGCACCCACTTCCCCAACGCCTACATCCCCAACCAGGAGATGCTCTCGCTCAAGAGCAAGGTCAAGAACTTCAAGGGCGGCACGCTGGTGATGACGCTGCCTCCTCCACCGCATCGCTGCCCGCCCTCGCCCTATGAGCGCGCCTGCCTGATCGCCTGGCATATCAAGAAGAACAAGATTCCCGGCAAGATCCTGATCCTCGACCCCAAGCCCAAGATCGCCCCCATAGGCGTGGGCTACAAGCAGGCTTTCGAAGAGCTGTACGCAGACATCATCACCCATGTGCCCAATGCCGGCGTCAAGGAAGTGGACCCCTTCAACAAGCAGATCAAGACCGCTGCGGGCGACTTCAAGTTTGACGATGCCATCCTCATGCCGCCCCACCAGGCCGCCGACATGGTCTGGAAGGCAGACCTGATAGGCAAGGATGCCGCCACCGGCAAGCCCACGGGCTGGGCCGATATGCATAACCGCCTGTTCCATGCCAGGAGCGACGACCGCGTCTACTTTGTGGGCGATCTGATGGGCGCGATCTCGCCCCAGTTCGGCCACTACCCCAAGAGTGGCCATGTGGCCAACTACATCGGCAAGATCGTCGCCCGGAACATTGCCGAGCGCGTGGCCGGCAAGGAGGTCGTGGCCCGGCTGCCCGACAACCTCTGCTACATGATGGTCAACGGCGACCCTCAGGAGGAAATTTCGGTGAAGTTCGAATACGAGGTGGACGCCAGCGGCCAGGTCAACCAGACCCAGATCGACATGGATGTGCGCACCTCCGATCTGGTCAAGGAAGACTTTGCCTGGATCAACGGCAAATTCGGTGATTTCTTGGGCACTTAAATCTCCCCCTGAGCGGCTTTGCCGCTTCCCCCTCTCTCTTCGGGAGGGGGACGACGCCCTCTGCTAGGCGCCCCCGCCGCGAGGCGGCTCTTGCTTGGAGCCGGTGCGAGTTTTGAAGTTTTGTTAATTGGATTGAAGAGAAGCAATGTTCAAGAACACCACCCGTAGAAGCATGGTGCTGAACGCGGCGGCAGCCGGGGCCAGTCTGGCTCTGCCCGCATCGGCTCTGGCGCAAGCCAGCAGCGCAGCCAAGACTCCCCTGGTCGGGCCGCTGGCGCCGAACCCAGCCGAGTTCAAAAAGCTCATGGAGCAATTCACCGGCGGCAAGGCCACTCAGGCCGATGGTCTGCAGCTCGATGTGCCCGTGCTGGCCGACAACCCCAGTGCCGTGCCCGTCAAGGTCAAGGTGACGCTGCCCATCACCGAGCAGGACTGGTGCGAGGAGATCATCGTGCTGGCCGAATTCAACCCCTCGCCGCTGGCCTGCCGCATGCAGTTCACCGCAGCGGCCGGAACGGCCGAAGCGGCGGCCCGCATACGCCTGTCCCAGTCGCAGACCGTGCACGCCCTGGCACGCATGAAAAGCGGCAAGGTGCTGGTAGCAAAGCAAGCAACGACGGTAGCCGCCAGCGGCTGCGGCATGTGAGAGGAACATAACTATGAACAAACCAGCTCGCGTATGGGTCAGCAATGCCAACCCCAAGAAAGGCGAAGTGCTGCGCGTGCGCGCGCAGATGGAACATGTCATGGAAAGCGGTCTGCGCACCGACCCGGCCACGGGCAAGGTGCGTCCGCGCAATATCGTGAGCCGTTTCGAAGCCCGGCTGGGCAACACCTTGCTGTTCAGCTGGGAGCCCGGCATCTCGATTGCCCAGAACCCCTATATCGAGTTCACCTTTGTCGCCCGGGAAAGTGGCGAGCTCAACATGCAGTGGAAGGACGAGCAGGGCCAGACGCTGAGTGCGCAGAAGGCGATCAGCGTCGCCTGATGGCGAGCCCCATGAAAAAGCCCCGCCCCGGTGCAGACCGGGCGGGGTTTTTTCCATGGATGACAGACCTCAGTTGCCCTGATAGCGGCCGGGGCGATGGCTGATCCACAGGAACATGCTCATGATCACCGCAGCGAGCACCGAATACGCCACACGCTCCAGCGGCACGATGGCCAGCGCCAGCAGCACAACAGTGCAGTCGATCATCATCTGCACCTTGCCGGCGCGAATGCCGTAGCGGTCCTGCAGGTAGAGAGAGACGATGGTGGCTCCGCCCAGACTGGAATGATGCCGTGCGAGGAACAGGCAACCCGATCCCATGAGCAAGCCCCCAGCCACGGCCGCATAGAGCGGATTCAGATAGTCGATATGGATGAAGCGTGGGCCCACATCGGCCATCAGCGCCAGCATGGCAACCGAGACAAAGGTCTTGATCGTGAACTCCGCGCCCATGCGCTTCCAGGCAAACCAGTAGAACGGCAGATTGATGACGAAGAAAATGGCGCCGAAAGGCAGTCCCGTAACATAGTGCAGCAAAAAGGCCACGCCCGCCGTGCTGCCCGTGAGCAGTCCCGCCTGCGCAAACAGCATCATGGTGATGGAGACAAACAGCGAGCCCGTGAACAGGGCCTGCGCGTCCTCGAAGCGGCCATGGCGCAGGCCCGAAGTAGCCGGTGCAGCAGCAGCGGGGGCATCCATGCGGCCGGCCAGAGCAGAGCTGGCCGAAGAAGATAGCGGTGTCGACATGTCGGGTAAGACAGCAAGATTGATGCCCATGATCTCGATAAAGACCGGGGCGAGCCGGTGCGGATAACACCGGGAAACCCCTTAATTTTACGGATGGACTCATGCTGTATGCACATGATTTGCTGCAACGCAACAAATCCCGAAGGGGAATTTCAGAGGCAACCCCGTCGTATATTTAAAGCTTTTCGGTTTCCGTCGCTTACCGGTAAAGCGCTAACAGCTATCAATTCAGAAGCATCTCGACTCCCCCGCGACCACAGCATTCAGGCACTCTCCAGACCAGAGGCAAAAAGCCCTGTCTGCACCATCGCAAACAGGGCTTTGAAGAGATCCGGTGGCGTTGCAGGCGATCAGCCGCGCGGCTCGTCGGGCAGGCGTTCGCGGTTGAGCGTGCGCAGCACCCGGCCATCGGCGCCAAAGGTCACCGTGAACTGCATCTCGCGCGTGGGCGGATCGATGTAGTTCCAGTCCCAGTCGGTTTCCTGCTTGAGCTTGTAAGTCATCATCTTGGCAGGCTTGCCCAGCATGCGGCGCACCTCGTTTTCCTCCATGCCGGGCACGATCTTGGCAAACACATGCGGGGCCAGCACCTGGCGCAGCGCGCTCATCTTGCCGTCAGTGTCTATGGTGATCATGTAGTTCCTGGCACCGGCCGGCTGACGGTTGTACTCGAAGGTTCGCGAGCCGTCTTCCTCGTTCCAGATGCGCTCGGGCTCGCCGAACCGGGCGCGCACATCGGCCTCAGTGGACAGACCTTCCTCCAGCTCCTTGATCTTCTGCTCGTCGCAGCCCAGCAGCGCCAGGGTGCTGATAGCAGCCACCGCCAGGGCCGCTGTCACACGGGAAAAAATATTCATGGGCTTGGATCACAATGCTTGCCAGACAGAATGCGAATTCTGACATCAAGCCACCCGCGCACGCGCGCCACTTTTGCAAACGCTTGTCAAAACGGAGCTATCCCCAGTGAGCACAACCATAGAGCAGCTGTTTTCCCAATTCACCAGCGCCGCACAGGCGGCTCAGGATCAGCAGGACAAATGGCTGATCATCGATCCCGTCTACGAGCACCTCGAAACACTGCAAGATGCCGCACTGGAGCAGGTTCTGCCGCATATTCTTACGCTGATCGAAACCTATCCCGAACTGGACTATGGCGGCCCCGGTCCGTTCGGCAGCCTGATCGAGGAGCACCCCATGGCCGCCTACACCCCGGCCTTGCTGGCGTCGCTGGAACGTCAACCCAGCGTGCAGGTGATAGGCTGGCTGGACCGTACCATGCGCGTGGACGAGGATTTCCAGCGCAATGACCCGAACCCGGTCGGAGCCACCGAATTTGCCGCTGTGCTGCGCAAGATCGTCGATTCGCCACTGGCCTCGGACGACTGCAAGGAGTTCGCGCAGATCTGTCTCAAGGATATGAAATAGCCCGGAGCGGGCCTGGCGTCCGCGACGGGCTAAAATCCGCTGTTCTGAGAGGTTTTACACATATGTCTTTCTTCCGCCGCCCCGACTACCGTTCCGACACCACCAACTTCATCAACGACCTGAAGCAGCAAAAGCCCGAGCTGGACAAGCAACAGCAAGCCGGTCGCGCCCTGCTGTGGGACAAGGACGTGAACTATGAAGTCTGGGAAGATCTGCGCGCCGGTCGCGTGGAACAACAGCCCTACGTGTACCAAACCAACCATTCCTGATCTTTTCGATGAAATCAGCCTCAAGCGCTTATTCATCAAGCGCGCTCAGCTCTGCAATTCATAGCAGACCATGAGCGAGGCTGAAGAACAGACCCTGTTGCCGGGTCAGAACCCGGACGCTTCTGATCCGTCGCCTTCGGTCGTCGATCAGGTGGCCCTGGCACGCCTGTACGGCGAGCCCCTGTTTGCGCTGCCCCAGGATCTCTATATCCCGCCCGATGCGCTGGAAGTCTTTCTCGAAGCCTTTGAAGGCCCGCTGGACTTGCTGCTCTACCTGATCCGCAAGCAGAACTTCAATATCCTCGACATCCCCATGCTGGACGTGACGCGCCAGTACATGACCTATGTGGACGAGGTACGCAGCCGCAATCTGGAGCTGGCAGCCGAATATCTGCTGATGGCGGCCATGCTCATCGAGATCAAGTCGCGCATGCTGCTGCCGCCCAAGAAGCAGGAGGATGGCGAAGAAGCCGAGGATCCGCGCGCCGAGCTGGTGCGCCGCCTGCTCGAATACGAGCAGATGAAGCTGGCCGCCCAGCAACTGGGACAGCTGCCCACCTACGGGCGCGACTTTCTCAAGGCCACGGTCTATATCGAGCAAAGCCTGCAACCGCGCTTTCCAGATGTGGAAATCGGCGAGCTGCAAGCCGCCTGGCGCGACATCCTCAAGCGCGCCAAGCTGGTGCAAAGCCACAAGATCACACGCGAAGAGCTGTCGGTACGCGAGTACATGAGTCAGATCCTCAAGCAGCTGCAGGGTCAGCGTTTTGTGGAATTCGAGCGCATCTTCAATCCAGAAAAAGGCTCGACCGTGCTGGTCGTCACCTTTATCGCCATGCTGGAGCTGGCCAAGGAAACGCTGATCGAAATCACCCAGGCCGAAGCCTACGCGCCCATTTATGTGCGCCTGGCCTATACCCCGGTGTGAGGCCGGAGAACAGTTGCAGGGCCTCGGCCTTGTAACCCTATGGCCCACCAGAAGTTCAGCAAGGGCTTACATTCGCATCCTGGGCTGCAGCACGCCAGCCTCCTGTTCCACCGCGCCTTGACGCGACACACACGACATGACATACAGCGTCAAAGAAATTTTCTACACCTTGCAAGGCGAAGGCGGCCAGGCCGGCATGCCAGCCGTGTTCTGCCGCTTTGCGGGCTGCAATCTGTGGACTGGCCGTGAGCAGGACAGACCCAAGGCCATCTGCCAGTTCTGCGACACCGATTTTGTCGGAACCGACGGCACGCTGGGCGGCAAGTTCGCCACGGCCGATGAACTGGCCGAGCGCATTCTGGGCCAGTGGCCCGCCGACGACAGCCGGCACCGCATGGTGGTGTTGACGGGCGGCGAGCCTTTGCTGCAGGTCGACCAGGCCCTGATCGCAGCCCTGCATGTGCGCGGTTTTCGTATCTCGGTGGAAAGCAATGGCACGGTGGCCGCACCCGAAGGCATAGACTGGCTGTGCATCAGCCCCAAGGCCGGTGCGGACTGGATTCAGCGCAGCGGGCAGGAGCTCAAGCTGGTCTGGCCTCAGCCCACGTTCGATCTGGCGGCCATTGAAGCCAGCACCGAGTTCCAGCACTATTTTCTGCAGCCCATGGACAACGCCCAGCAGAGCAGCAATATTGCCGCCTGTATCGCGCAATGCATGCAGCGCCCCGGCTGGCGCCTGAGCCTGCAAACCCACAAGCTCACTGGAATTAGATGACCCCCTGAGTCGCTTCGCGCCTTCCCCCCAAGGAGACGACGGCCTTTGCTGCGGGGCGGCCCTTGCCGGCCGTCCGCCATGGGATCCGCTCCCAACTCAAAGGCCGAAGACAATGCTCAGCGTCACCGATCACTGATATGCAGTTCACCGTTCACCAGCGTTTTTTCTTCGATGCCGCCCATACCCTGGAGCGGGCTATCGAGACCGAGAGCAGCCGCCGCATTCACGGCCATACTTACTGGGCCGAGGTCAGCGTGAGAGGCCCGCGCAATCCGGACAACGGCATGGTCATCGACCTCGGCCACCTGCGCGCGCGCCTGGAGTTGCTGCGCGATCAGCTAGACCATCACTTTCTCGATGAAGTGCCGGGCCTGGGCAAGCCCACGCTGGAAAACCTCTGTCTCTTCATCGCCAATGCCCTGGCCGACCTTGAGCCTGCGCCCAGCCGCATCCGCGTCTGGCGCGACAGCATCGGCGACGGCTGCGTGCTCGATCTGTCCTGAAGACAGCCACCGCATAGGCCCCGAAACAAACCCAAAAAAAGGCCCCGCTATTGCGGGGCCAGCTTGCTGAGAGTCAGACGGCTTCCCCACCAGGAGGCCTAACTCGGCAAGATCATCAGACAGCAGAGTGCGGCAGCCGCCGCAGCTCTTTGCTGCCCATGCTCTTAGAAATTGTGGCGCAGGCCGATTTCGTAGCCCGTCAGGCTCTTGCCCACAGCAGGTGTAGGGCTCAGCGACGAACCCAGCTTGCGGGAAGCCTTGTCGTCGTTGCTCATGCGTGCCACGGCCGCATAGATTTCGGTGCGCTTGGACAGCTTGTAGCCATAGCCCAGAGCCAGACGCTGGGAGTCCGCATCGCTTTGCTTCTTGTCTTTGTACCAGGTGTAGGCAGCGCGCAGTTCGCCGGCGCCCAGAGGCATTTTCACGCCCAGGCTGTACAGATCGACACGCTTGCCGTTGCCGCGGTCGGACGCGATCAGCAGCATGGGAGTGACAACGCCGAAGTTATAGGAAGCGCCCAGATTCATGGTCTTGTAGTCCACGCCAGCGGCAGCCGTGCCGCCGCGGGCGATGCCGTAGGCTGCGGCAACGTTCAGGGGACCGTTGGCATAGCCCAGACGCAGGCCGGTGGAGCTGGCCAGGCTGTGGTCGTCGGCCTGCTCGCCAAAGCTGTGGGTCAGCTGACCGTAGACGCCACCCAGCTTGGGCAGCAGATAGCTGATGGCATTGGAGTTGCGCTTGGGGTTGGAGCCTTCGGAGGTGCCTGCAGCCGAGCCGCTGATCAGGTTGTGGCCGTTGATGGCGCCCATGCCGGTGTCACCGAAGGCATGAAAGGTCTCCAGGTTCTGGTAGGCGGGGGTCTTGTCGCGACCCAGGCGGACTTCACCGAAGTTGCCCAGCAGGCTGACGGTGGAGCGGCGATCGAATTTGAAGCCGGAAGCCGTGCCGTCGTCCACGCTCAGGCTGCCTTCCAGCCAGAAATCGGCCTTCAGGCCGCTGCCCAGATCTTCCACGCCGCGAAAGCCCAGACGGCTGCTGGAGTTGCCGCCGTTGGCCAGGCCGGAAACGCTTTTGCCGGTCGTGGAGATGTGGGCCACCGACACGTCGGCCACGCCAAAGACAGTCACGCTGGATTGAGCCAGGGCACCGGCGGAAACGGTCAGGGCGGCAAGGGCGAGAAGAGTTCGTTTCATGCTGTTCACTTGTTTGTAGAAATGAGAAAGCCCATGCAGTACGGAGATGGCCTGCCTTGGACGGGCCCCGTCTGGGACTGAAGTCATTAAACAAAGTGAAAATGAAACATTAGTTACAACCCTTAAATTCTCAACAAAACAACAATCTCAACCACAATCGTCACATCGTCCTACATCAGCGGTTGGCAGAACTATCGACATCGAGAATGCGCAGGCGCCGCATTTCCCTGTCAATGCCCTCAATGAACTACATGGGTTTTACCGATCGCATTTAGACTTGCGTGATTTTTCGCAAGCACAGGCCTGCCCCATTCCAGCAACGCGCAAAGCGCCCCAGAGAGACAACCATGTTCCGCACCCTGCTCAAATCCAAGATCCACCGCGTCAAGACCACGCAATGCGAGCTGCACTACGAAGGCTCCTGCGCCATCGACGAGGATCTGCTGGATGCCGCCAACATTGCTGAAAACGAACAGGTCCATATCTGGAATATCGACAACGGAGAGCGCTTCGTGACCTACGCCATCAAGGGCGAGCGCGGCTCGGGCATGATTTCCGTCAACGGCTCGGCTGCCCGCCGCGCCAGCGTGGGCGATCTGCTCATCATTGCCGCCTTTGCCCAGGTTCATGAAAGCGATGTGGCCGAGCACCAGCCCCAGCTGGTCTTTGTGGACGACAGCAACAAACAGGTCGAGCTGCGCCACAAAGTGCCCACCCAGATGCTGTAAAAACGGCTTTTGCCTCCAACACCGAGCGAGAGAACTCCATGCCTCATCTGCATATTGAATACACCGACAACCTGACCGGCCTGAACGAGCGCGAGCTGATGCGCGACATCAACGCAGTGGTCTGCTCCCATCCCACCGTTCTCGATGAAGCCGATGTGAAGGCCCGTATTGCCCGCCTGAACATGGACCATGTCTATATCGGCACCCAGCCCGAAAAGCGCGGCTTTGTCCATGTACACCTGCAGCTGATGGCAGGCCGCAGCACCGAAGCCAAGAAGCAGATGTCGGACGGCATTGCCGAAGTCCTGCGCCGCCTCGTGCCCCAGCCTGCCGATGTGATGGTGCAGCTGAGCGTGGACGTATCCGATATGGACAAGGCCACCTACTTCAAGGGTCGCCTCTAAGTCCTTCAAGACTCCCGCAACAGCGCCCGCAGCCCATGCTTGCGGGCGTTGCTGTTTCAGGGACATCGGCCTGAATAAAAATCGCCTTGCCTTCTCCAAAGGCACAAACAGCTCTTGAATCATGAGCAGACCTGACTCTCGCCCCCGCTGCCCCCACTGTCACCGAGCGCTGCGCACCTGCATCTGCTCGCTGGCCCAGGCGGTCGCGCATCAGGCCGAAGTGCTGATCCTCATGCATCCCATGGAAGTGCATGAAGCCAAGGGCACGGGGCATTTGCTGCATCTGTGTCTGCCGCATAGCCGGGTGATGGTGGGCGAGGAATTCGATGCCGCCGAGCTGGAAGCGGCTCTCCATGGAAGCTGGACCAGTTGGGCCGATACCGATGGTGCGCCACGCCACAGCCTGCTGCTCTACCCCGATACCGCAGAGCAGGATGCCGCCCTGGGGTTGGCTGCGGCCAGCCCCCTACCCTTGCCCTGGCCGCAGCCGCCAGAGCGCCTTCGGCTGGTGGTCATCGACGGCACCTGGCGCAAAAGCCGCAAGATGCTCTATCTCAATCCTGCTCTGCAAGCCCTGCCGCGCCTGCCCCTCCAAAATGTGGAGGACTCCGGTTACGCCATCCGCAAGGCCCATCTGCCAGGACAGCTCTCCAGCTTCGAGGCAGCGGCCCAGGCCCTGGCACAGCTGCACAACTGGACCGTAGATGGGTCAGCCAATGCAACACTGCATGAAGTCTTCAAGCAGTTTGTGACGCAGCAAATGCAGCTGCGCCAACACAATCAGGCACCCCAAAGGAGCGCCTGATGTTCAGCCGTCAAACGGCTTTTCGACTCAGCGGTTGTTGACCACCTGCTCGGGCACATCGGCAGGCTTGGCGGGATCGGTCACCACCAGAGCGGGGCCGCTGCGCTCGCTCTTGCCGCGCTTGCGCTCTGCTGCTCCATCGTCGGCGCTCAGGCTGTCGCGGGTGTTTTTCTGCACGGCAATCGCACCAAACAGAGCCAGTGCAAAAGCCATGGCATAGAACCCTTTTTCGCTGAGTTGCAACGTGGCGTTGAAGAGACCTGTGCCCAGAAGCAGCACCGCGATGATCAGCGCCACCCAGCTGATGCCGTAGTAAATGCCGGTCACGGCAACGCCTTCGAGCTTGTCGCGCACGGTTTTCTGCAGCGAGATGGCCGAGTACAGGCCCAGCACCAACACGGCAAAGTAAAAGCCTTTCTCGTTGAGCTGCATGGCTGCATTCCACAGCCCGGCCATGAAGGCTACGACACCCAGCAGCAAGGCGGCCCAGGATGCGCCGACAAAGGCGGTTGAAGGCTTGTGGCTGGTGACGGCTTGAGAGTTCATGAGCTTGTCTCGAAAGTTGTGGTGAACGGATAGTAGAAAATCCATTCTCTCAAGCCAAGAGTTTCTTCACAAGGTATCGCCAGAAGATACCCAAAGAGCTGTTTCACTCATCAGCCACTGGCTTGCCTGAACCGCCCCGGCTACGAACCCCGGCGGCAGCGGCTTCATCCGGAGCACGGCCATCTGCCGCTTCATGCGCTGCAGTGGCCCGAAGCAGAAGCCTGCGTGAGCGCAACAACCGGGCGCGCAGGCGCTAATCCTCATCCTCGACTTCATCTCCATCCATGGCGGCATTGAGCTCCTCCTGGACATGGGGCGGCATGCCGTCTTCCCAGCCATGCTCGTCGACATAGGCATAGATATCGGGTTGCTCGCCGGGCACGGCCTGCAGCATGATGGCCGGAATCTGCCATTTGGCTTCATCGCCCTTGACGGCTTCGCTGGTCCAGTCATAGCCAGGATGCTTTTCATTGCCCGTGGGCGAAGCCAGATCGTTGGCCGGATCCCAGCCAATGGTGGCCGGAGCAAGATTGCCCTGTTCAAAGCGCTGGCTCAGCGCCTGCACACGGGCCCAGCCTGAGCGGTTGATGCTGGGAACCTTGTCCTGCGAAGCATAGTGCTGGAAGTAGCCCGGCTGCTGATACCAGTACAAGGCCTTGGCAACGGCCGGCTCCAGCTTGGGATGCTTGCTGATCCAGTCGGGCAACGCGCTGCCGTTGTCGTAGTTCATGGTGGTGACCACGGCCAGCCACTGAAGGGGCGTGGCAGTGGCCAGGAATTCCTTCATCAGGTCCAGATACAGGGCATCAAAGTCGTCGTCATCCATGGCTGAGACTCCTCCAGGTTGCTTACATCCGCACGATAACAAACCAGGCCTAGGCGATCAAACGAGCATCCAGCCAGCCACGCAGGCTATTGATAAAGGCCCAGCCGCTGGCATGGCTTGCCTCTTGCAGCGTCACCACCTGCTCTGTCAGCCGGCCCTGGGACAGGGCCAGTGCCCGCCCCACGCCCGGCAGCAGCCCGCATTGCAGCGGCGGGGTGACCCAGCGCCCATCGAACTGCACGGCAATATTGCCGCGCGTGCCTTCGGTGATCTGACCGTCCTCATTGAAAAGCACGATATCGAAAATGCCGGCGCTCTGGGGCTTGAAAGCGTCGTAATGCTGACGTACCGAGGTTTTGAAACGCACCACATCGCTATGCGCCACCGCGCTTGCAATGGGTTGATGCGCCAGCTGCAGCGCCACCGGCTGGACCGTGGGCGGCAAGGGCTCAGCCGTGATCTGCACTTCACCGGTGATCGAAAGCGCCAGCCGCACGCGCCAGTCGCCCATGGCATGAGTCTGCCTGGCCATGCGCTCCATATCGGACTCCAGCTGCATCTGCATCAAGGGATAGCGAAAATGCTGCGCAGTGATCTGCAGGCGCGCCCAATGCAGGGCCCAGTTCTGCCAGCGGCCATCCTTGAGCGCCAGGGTTTCGAGGATCTCAAGATTCGTGTTCATGCTCCAACACCTTGCTCAAGCACCTTCAGAAAAGCCTGCTTGTGTTGCCATTCCATCCATTCATCGGCCGCATTGGCGCTGGCCGTGATACCGCTGCCTACGCCGCAGCTCAGGCGCCCATTCCTGAGCACCACGGTGCGAATGGGAACATTGAAAGTTGCGTGAATACTCCCCGGCTTGGCCCCGGGTCGCACCACGCCCAGCGCACCGCAGTAGACGCCACGAGGCTCGGGCTCCAGCTCGCGAATCAGGCGCATGGCCTGGCGCTTGGGCGCCCCGGTGATAGAGCCGCAAGGGAATAGCGCCCCGAATACATCCACCAGCCGCACATCCGGGCGCGTGCGTGCCACCACATCCGAGGTCATCTGCCAGACGGCCGGCAGTGCCTGGACCTGAAACAGCTGCGGCACTTTCACGCTGTGCGGCACGGCTATGCGTGACAGATCGTTGCGCAGCAAGTCCACGATCATCACGTTCTCGGCCCGCTCCTTGGCCGACTCGCGCATGGTTTGCGCGGCCTTCGCATCGGCTTCGGGGGTCCTGCCGCGCGCCGCCGTGCCCTTCATGGGGCGGGTCAGAATCCGCTCGCCGTCCCAGTCGAAAAACAACTCCGGGGACAGCGACAGCACCTGCATGTCGCCACAATCAACCAATGCTGCATAGCCTCCGGGCTGGGCCCGCTGCAGCCTTGCAAACAGCTCTTGGGCCAGGGCGGAAGTGTCGGACTCTTTCTCACCCGATAGCTCTGCAGTCAAGGGGGCCGTGTAATTGATCTGATAGCAGTCGCCCGCTGCGATGGCCGCATGAATGCGCGCCACATGGGCATCGAACTGTTCGCGGCTCAGAGCCGTCTGCCAATGTATTGCAGCAGAAGGCACGGGCGGGTTCTGCCCGCAGGCAGCCAGCGGCGCGCGATGCAGGCCGAACCAGGCCAGCGGCTGGCCAGTGGAATTCCTATGCACGGCCTCGGCATAGGCGCGATCAAACCCGCTGGCCGCCTCATAGGCCAGCCAGCCCACGCACCACAGGCCTTGCTCGGCGGCCTGCTGCACGGCTTCCAGCACGGCAGGCACGTCCTCGGGAGCATGGGCTTGCAATATGCGCTCGGGCTCGTCAAAGCCATGCTGCAAACGGGCAGCACCCGTCTGCCAGGGAGCGGTGAAATCAAGAACGGTTTTCAAGTCAGATCACCTGCAAGCACACTATCAATATGCGCCGAATGCTATCAAACTTGCTATATCCATCAGCCTGGCATTGCCGGCATAAAAAAACGCGCTGAAGGAATCCCTCAGCGCGCATCCACCAATGGGCCACCTCTGTCGGATGGCTAAGAGAGAACTCTGTTACTTGCCGCCCAGTTGCGACTGGTACTTGGCCACGGCAGCCGTGTAGGCGGGGCTGGCCAGCAGACGCTGGTATTCGGCATAAGCCTTGCGGTACTCGGTGCTGAATTCTGTTTCGACATAAGCCGCAGGCGTGGGCATATAGCCCAGACCTGCACGCTGGTACATCTCAAGGTCGGCCATCACTTCGGCACGACTTTTGCTGGCGGTTACGGAAGTTTGAGGGAGGTCTTGAGCCATGGCAACCGCGGCGCTGGCGGTCAGCACAGCTGCGGTCAACAAACGGGTGAGGGAGCGCATTTTCAATCCTTTCAACGGCGCAGCGGCGGAAAGAAGACCTGCCGCGTACTGCACGACTGAACTATGCGCCCTGCCCCCACGGGCCGTCTGTGCGTTTTCTCACGCAAAAAATCATTTCACATTGCGAAATCAATGCGCTTCTTCGAGCAGCAGCCGCAGGCCATCGACGCGGCAAAGACGCAGATTGCGCCCTTCACGTCTGAGCAGGCCCAGGCGCGTGAGCCGCGACATCTCGCGTGCGACTTCTTCGCGGCTGGTGCCCAGCATCAAGGCCAGATCGTTCTGGCGCGGAGCCGGCGACAGCAGGGCCTCGTCGTTCTCGATTCCCGCCATCTCGGCCCGCTCCAGCAACTGGGCATGCAGGCGGCCCCGCACCGTGAGGGTTCCCAGGCTGACCACACGCCGCGCCAGCACCCCGGCCAGCTCGCTGAGCCGCTGGACCACGGCCCGCATGACCAGAACATCGCTCATGATCAATGCTTCGAGCTCTGCACTGGAAAGCGATGCCACCAGGCTTTCATGCGTGGCCTGCACCTGCACGGACACATGCCTGACCAGAGGCTTGGGCGCGAAAGCACCAAAAAAGAAACCGGGCTCCAGATAACCCAGAATCATGGCCCGCCCGCTGGTGCTGTAGCTGCCGACACTGAGCTGGCCGTTGATCAGCATGTACATGCGCTCATCGGTATAGGCCCCGTGCAGCACCTGTCCCGACTCCAGCCGGTGCCAAAGGCATTGCCCCGCCAGCACGGACAGCCTCTCGTCGGAAAGCGACTCCAGCCAGCTCACGTTGCGCAGCCCCTGCCAGGCAACGGCTGACACAGGCGCTGAAACCGAGGGCTGCGGGGACTCGAGCATGGACATGAACCACCTTGTGCAAAAAGAAATGGAAGGCCGCTGAACGCAGGGCCATGCAATGCATGGCCACACAGCATAGTAAGGTGGCCGACAGCAGCCATACCCTTTTTCAACGTGGCGCTGCAGCGCAGCATCGCATAGACTCGCGGGCAAATTTGCCTGCAGGCTTTTCTGCGGGGCCCAGCCATAGACAAGACCAGGAGACACCCCATGACCGCTACCGGCACGCCTTACGGCACCATCCCCCCCTCTTCGCCCCAGCCCCAGCGCCGCCCCGTCAGCCTGCCGCGCTTGGCTCAGATGCGCGCGGCCGGTGAAAAAATCACCATGCTGACGGCCTATGACGCCACTTTTGCCGCCGTGGCCGACGCGGCCGGGGTGGAGTGCATCCTGGTCGGCGACTCGCTGGGCATGGTCTGCCAGGGCCTGCACAGCACCGTGGGCGTGACGCTTCAGGATATGGCCTATCACACGGCCAGCGTCACGCGCGGCCTGCATCGCGCCCAGGCCACAGCCTGGGTGATTGCCGACATGCCCTACGGCAGCTATGCCGAAAGTCCCGAACAGGCCATGCGCAGCGCCTGCCAGCTGATGCAGGCCGGCGCCCATATGGTCAAGCTCGAAGGCGGTGGCTGGACCGCACCCACCGTGCGCTTTCTCGTCGATCGCGGCGTGCCCGTCTGCGCCCACCTGGGACTGACGCCGCAGACCGTGCATGCACTGGGCGGCTACCGCGTCCAGGGCAAGGACGAACAGGCCGCCGCTACGCTGCGCCAGCATGCGCTGGAGTTGCAGGACGCCGGGGCCGCCATGCTGGTGCTGGAGATGGTGCCCGCAGCCCTGTCCGCCCAACTGACCGAAGAGCTGCCGCTGTGCCACACCATAGGCATTGGCGCGGGCAATGGCACGGCCGGCCAGGTTCTGGTGCTGCACGACATGCTGGGCGTGAACCTGGGCAAGATGGCCAGGTTCGTGCACAACTTCATGGCCGATGCAGGCAGCGTCAAGGGCGCCATGGAAGCCTATGTGCAGGCCGTCAAGAATGGCCGCTTCCCCGACAATGCCCTGCACGCCTGGTGAGTCCGGGCTTTTGTTTTTGTTTTCCCCCACTGTTTGAGTCATGCAAATCGTTCACACCATCGCCGACCTGCGCGCCGCCCTGGCCGGTCGCGGCCGCCCTGCTTTTGTGCCAACCATGGGCAATCTGCACGAAGGCCATCTCTCCCTGGTGCGCCAGGCCCGCCAGCATGGCGATGTGACCGTGGCCAGCATCTTCGTGAACCGCCTGCAGTTTCTGCCTCACGAAGATTTCGACAGCTACCCGCGCACCTTCGATGCCGACTGCGCCAAGCTGGAAGCCGAGGGCTGCGACATCGTCTTCGCCCCCAGGGAGAAAGACCTCTACCCCGAGCCGCAGACCTTCAAGGTCCAGCCCGATGCGCAGCTGGCCGACATTCTGGAAGGGCACTTCCGCCCCGGCTTCTTCACCGGCGTCTGCACCGTGGTCATGAAGCTGTTCCAGGCCGTGTTTGCCACCACGGGCGGCGGCACGGCCGTTTTCGGGCAGAAGGACTATCAGCAGTTGATGGTGATCCGCCGCATGGTGCAGCAGTTCGCACTGCCCATAGAGATCATCGGCTGCGCCACGGCACGCGCCGACAGCGGCCTGGCCCTGAGCTCGCGCAACGGCTACCTCAGCGATGAGCAGCGTGTGCAGGCCATGGCGCTGTCGCAGGCGCTCAAGGCACTGGCCGATGCCGCACGCCAGGGCGGCAATCTGGCCGATCTCGAAGCGCAGGCCATGGCCGCGCTGCGCGCCAAGGGCTGGGAGCCCGACTATGTGAGCGTGCGCCAGCGCAGCGATCTGCAGACACCTGTCGATGCGCGCAGCGGCGATCTGGTGGCCCTGGGCGCGGCACGCCTGGGTAGCACCCGGCTCATAGACAACCTGGAGTTCTAGGCCTTCTTAGGCGCTTTGTGGCGAGGCATGTGGGCAGCGGGCGGCACACCCGCTGCGGCGCGGCCAACCCAGGATCAGGCCCTTGCCTCGTGTCTCTGATTCAGGCCCCGCCAGCGTCAGGCATCAAGACCAATGCAGAGGCGAGTAGCGCTCTCAGCACTGGTAGGAGTCCGTCGATGACCGACCGGGCAGAGGCTGCAGCTCAAGTCCCTGCCCATTGAGCCGGCAGAACAGGCCGCTGCCCATTTCCAGCTCCAGCACAAAATCGGCATCGCTGACAAAAGGCAGGGGCAGGCTGCGCAGGCGCTGACCAGCAATATGCAGCTGCGCTTGCCGGACACGGCCCACGGCGGCCAGGATTCGCGCCAAATCGGCCTCCGGCACTTTGTCAGCCTGCGCAGTTTGCTTGCATATCAATAGCATCGGCTGCCACAGGCCCTCCCCGGCCCCGACTCGGTCACCGTCAAGCACACGGGCAGCGGAAAAGCGGATCTGCAATGCGCCGTTCTGCAGGCTGATTGCGGCGACCTCGGAATCTTCAAACTCGAAATTCATGGGCCCGAGCATAGCGCTCTGGCACCTTGGCAACAGCGGCCAGGGCCGCTGCCGCGCATACTGTCGGCTACTCCACACAAGAAGGAACGAGGAGCCAAATGAGCGAAAAACTGTATCTCGATGATCTGTACGTGGGCCAGAAGTTCGTCAGCGAAGGCTACCCGCTGGATGAGGCGCAAATCATTGCCTATGCCAGGCAGTTCGACCCCCAGGTCTTTCACCTCGACCCCGAAGCCGCCAAGCACACCTTCTTCCAGGGCCTGGCCGCCAGCGGCTGGCATACGGCCTCCATCAGCATGCTGCTGGTGACGCAAAGCATTCCCCTGGCCGACGGCGTGATCGGCGGCGGCATGGAAGAGCTGGCCTGGCCCCAGCCCACACGCCCTGGTGACGTGCTGCAGGTCGAGTCGGAAATCGTGGAGATCATTCCTTCCCAGTCCAAACCCAACCGGGCCCTGGTGCGCGTGCTCTCCCACACCAAAAACCAGCGCGGCGAGGTGCTGCAGCGCTTCAGGCCCAAGATGGTGTGCTTCAAGCGCCCGGCCTGACCCTTGCGCAGCAAAAGTCCTGGGCACTGCTTAATATCGCCCACCGGCGCTGCCTGCTCTGCACAGGCAGCGCCTCACTTGCTGCTGCGATATGAATCCCCATTTTTCTCTGAGCCGATGGCGCGCCGAATGGGCGCCCAGCGTGCCGCGTGAGCTGCTGGCCGGCGCCGTCGCCACGTTTGCGCTGATTCCCGAGGTCATTGCCTTTTCCTTTGTCGCGGGTGTGGACCCGGCCGTGGGGCTGTATGCCTCCTTCATCATCAGCATCGTGATTGCCGTGTTCGGCGCACGTCCGGCCATGGTCTCGGCAGCGGCCGGCTCGGTGGCCCTGGTGGCGGCTCCGCTGGTCGCATCGCATGGTCTGCCATATCTGCTGGCCGCAGGCTTGCTGGCCGGCGTCATGCAGATCGCTTTCGGCCTGTGCAAGATGGGCAGCCTGGTGCGCTTTGTCTCCAGTTCGGTGCGCACGGGTTTTGTCAACGCGCTGGCCATTCTGATCTTTTCAGCCCAGTTGCCGCATCTGCAGGGCGCCAACACCGCCACCTGGGCCATGCTGGCCCTGGGCCTGGCCCTGATCTACGGCCTGCCCTGGCTGGGACAGAGACTGCAGCTCAAGGCGCTGAACGCCATTCCCTCACCACTGATCTGCGTGCTGGTGCTGACGCTGCTCGCCAGCTTCATGGGCCTGCCCCTCAAGACCGTGGCCGATCTGGGCCATCTGCCGGACAGCCTGCCGCTGTTTGCACTGCCCGAAATCCCCGCGAGTCTGGAGACGCTGCGCATCATCGCCCTGCCGGCCCTGGCGATTGCCATGGTGGGTCTGCTGGAGTCGGTGCTCACGGCCGCCGTGGTGGACGACCTGACGGGCACGCCCAGCAACAAGAGCCGCGAGTGCACGGGCCTGGGCCTGGCCAATGTCTCGGCCAGCCTGTTCGGCGGCATTGCGGGCTGCGGCATGATAGGCCAGGCGGTTGGCAACGTGAAATACGGCGGCCGCGGTCGTCTGTCCACCCTGTTTGCCGGGGTATTTCTGCTGATTCTCATGGTCGCCCTCAAGCCCTGGGTGTCGCGGGTACCGGTGATTGCTCTGGTGGCCATCATGGTCATGGTGTCGGTCTCGACCTTCGACTGGAAGTCGCTGGGCAATCTGGTGCGCCACCCGCGTCTGTCCAGCTCGGTGATGCTGGTGACGGTGGTCATCACCATCGCCACCCACAATCTGGCCGCCGGCGTGGTGGCAGGCGTGCTGCTCTCGGGCGTGTTCTTCACCTTCAAGGTGGCCCATATGCTGCAGGTCCGGGGCAGCCTGGACGAGGCCGGCGGACTCTATACCTGGACGGTGAGCGGCCAGGTGTTTTTTGCCTCGGCCGATGCGCTGATCGAAGCCTTCGACGTGCGTGCCGCGGCCGGCAAGCAGGCCCGCATCGATGTAAGTGGCGCTCATTTCTGGGACATCACTGCCGTGGGCGCGCTGGACAAGGTGATGGAGCGCCTGCGCCAGCATGGCTGCCGCGTGGAGCTGACGGGGCTGGACGAGGCCAGTCAACGACTGATAGAACGCATCAGGGTCTAGGTTTGGCGGCTGGTGGCCGCTTATTTCAGGCTGGTCTGCGACAGGCGCTTGGCATTGGCCACGGCCTTGCGGCGAATCGGCGCCAGGCTTCTGGCCGCCACCTTGTCGGCCGCCACAGGCAGCTTCTGGCTCATGGTCCAAGGGTTGCGCATCCAGGCCAGACACAGCTGCTGCTGCACCTTGAACATTTCAGCCCCCATGGTCAGCCAGGCCTGGCTGAAGGCGACCTGCTTTTCCACCACCATGCGCGTGAACTCCTTCTGGTCGCGCGCAGAGAGCACCGGACCGCTGAGGGCCATGCGCGTGAGCCGGTGGTTGATGACCTGAGGCACGGCCATGCTGATGTCCAGCAGTTCGCTGGCAGTGCGGTGGGGGATGGCGGATTCAGGCATGTGTAACTCCTTGCATTCAGGCATTTTATTGTGCACTGCAACATAGAAGTTTGCGCAAGCTCACCTGCGAAAGCCCTATCGCCGAATTCAGCGCCTGTGCCCAAGCAGGCTGAGTGCCTCCTGCTCCAGTGCCGCCGTCAGCCAGGGCAGGCCCGCATCGGCAGGCCGGTGCAGCGGCAGCAGCATATGCACCTGGAACGCTATCGAGAACGCCAGCGGCCGCACCACCAGCTGTGGGCCGGCGCAGGCCCGCGCAGTCAGCGGGTTGACGATGGCCAGACCCAGGCCATGCTGGACCATGGCGCAGACGGCAACGGCGCTGGCGGTCTCCAGGCTCAGCCGGCGCTGTACGCCGGCACGGGCGAACACCGCATCGATCTGGGCCCGGTAGGGGTCGTCGCGCGCCAGGCTGATGAAGGATTCGCCCTCAAAGTCCCGCTCGCTCAGCAGCGCCTTCTGCGCCAGCGGATGGTTGGCAGGCAGCACGGCTACCTCGTCCATGGCCGGCAAGGGCTGGCTGCGTGTGCCCGGCGGCGCCTCGGCCAGCTCGGACAGGCCCAGGTCGAAGCGCTGGGCAGCCATCCATTCCTGCAGCAGCGGTGCCTCCTGGGTGCTCACGCTCACGGCCACGGCGCCATGACTGACCTGCAGACGCGCCAGCGCGCCCGGCAGCAAGGCGTGGCTGAGTGCCGGCAGGCACAGCACGCTGATGCTCGCGCCCTGCGGGCGCCCCAGTTCCACGGCACGGTCTATCACGCGCTCCAGACCCTGCCAGCTGCGCCGCACCTCGTCCCACAGCAGCAAGGCCCGCGCATTGGCGCGCAGCCGGCCCTGCACGCGCTCGAACAGTGCATAGCCCAGCAGTTGCTCCATGCGCGCCAGCTCGCGGCTGACCGTGGGCTGGGAGGTATAGAGCAGTTGTGCCGCGCCCGTGACGCTGCCGGCCGTCATGACGGCACGGAACACCTCGATATGGCGATGGGTGATGCGCTGAGAAGCTTCTGAATCAGTCATGCTCAAAGCATATCAATATTGAATAATCTTAATAAATCAAGCTATTGGACTGAATAGACAGCCGCATGCATGATGCGCTGAACTATTCCCTTTCAAGAGACCGCCCATGGCAAACCCCTTCTCTCCCGCACAGCTCTGGAACCTGGCCGACCAGTACGGCACGCCGCTGTGGGTTTATGACGCCGCCACCATCCGCGAGCGCATTGCCCAGCTCAAGGCTTTCGACACCGTGCGCTTTGCCCAGAAGGCCTGCTCCAACATTCACATCCTCAAGCTCATGCGCGAGCAAGGCGTGAAGGTGGATGCGGTCTCGCGCGGCGAAGTCCTGCGCGCGCTGGCGGCGGGCTTCACGCCCGGCTTCGGCGAACCTGCCGATATCGTCTTCACGGCCGACGTGATGGACGAGGCCACGCTGGCCACCGTGGTGGAACACCAGGTGCCTGTGAACGCGGGCTCCATCGACATGCTGCACCAGCTGGCCGCCGTGTCCAAGGGCCACCATGTCTGGCTGCGCATCAACCCCGGCTTCGGCCACGGTCACAGCAACAAGACCAACACCGGCGGCGAGCACAGCAAGCACGGCATCTGGCACAGCGAACTCGAAGCCGCGCTGGACGCCATCAAGGCCGGCGGCCTGGTGCTGGCCGGCCTGCATATGCACATCGGCTCGGGCGTGGACTACGGCCATCTGCAGGAAGTCTGCGGCGCCATGGTCAAGCTGGTCGAGCGCACCAAGGCGGCGGGCGTGGACCTGCATGCGATTTCGGCCGGCGGCGGCCTGTCCATCCCCTACAAACAGGGCGATGCCACCATCGACACCAACCACTACCACGGTCTGTGGGATGCGGCGCGCAAGCAGGCAGAAGGCATCGTGGGCCACAGCCTGGGTCTGGAACTGGAACCCGGCCGCTTCCTGGTGGCCGAGTCCGGCGTGCTGCTGGGCACCGTGCGCGCCACCAAGAATGCGGGCAGCAACCACTTCGTGCTGGTGGACACCGGCTTCAACGAGCTGATGCGCCCCAGCATGTACGGCAGCTACCACGGCATGGAAGTGCTGCGCCGCGACGGCCAGAGCCTGCCCGCGCAGGACAGCGTGGTGGCCGGCCCGCTGTGCGAATCGGGCGATGTCTTCACCCAGGGCGACGGCGGCGTGGTGCTGCCGCGCTCGCTGGCCGGCGCCAGCGTGGGCGACCTGCTGGTGATTCATGACACGGGCGCCTACGGCAGCTCCATGTCCAGCAACTACAACACCCGCCCGCTGGCCGCCGAAGTGCTGGTCGATGGCGCTCAGAGCCAGCTGATTCGCCGTCGCCAGACGGTGGAGGAACTGCTGGCCCTGGAGATTGGTTTGTAACTCCCCCTGAGCCGCTTGCCTGGGCGGCCCCGCGCCTTCCCCTGGCCGGGCGCCCCTCTCTCTACGCGCTGCGCGCTATGGGAGGGGGACGCAGCCATCGCTGCGGGGCGGCCCTTGCTTGGCTGCTCTTGTTTGGCCCGCGCCCTTTAGCAATTGCATCTTCAAGTTAAATAGCAGCTAGCGCTTATCTTTAAAGGGTTTCAGGCCAGAATCACCTGAATTTCTTTTCTCTATGGCACCGCGCAGTGCCCAATGAGCTCTCTCCATGTCACAGCAACCCGCCACTTCCCCCCATCACCACACGCTGACGGGTATTGGCTTCACAGTGCTGGCCTGCGCCTGTTTTTCGATACTCGATACGGGCTCCAAATATGCGGGCGCCGTGCTGCCGCTGCTGATGGCGTTGTGGCTGCGCTATGCGCTGCAGTCGGTGCTGACCGTGGGCTTTGGCGTGGCAAGACATGGGCTGGAGATTTTTCGCACCCAGCGCCCGGGCTTTCAGTGTCTGCGCGCCATTCTGTTTTGTCTGAGCAATGCGCTGGCCATGCTCAGCCTGCGTTATCTGCCACTGGCGGAGTTCACGGCCATCGTGGCGCTGACGCCGCTGGCCCTGACCTTGCTGGCCGCGCTCTGGCTGGGCCAGCAGGTCAGCCCCTTGCGCTGGGTGCTGGTGGCGCTGGGCTTTGCGGGCACGCTGGTCATCTTGCGGCCGGGCGGCGGCCAGTTCAGCGGCTGGGCCCTGGTCTGGCCTGCGCTGCAGCTGCTGGCCAATACCGCCTATCAGATCCTGAGCAGCCGCATGGCGGGAAAGGAGCGCCCGCTGACCACGCAGATCTACACCAGCCTCGTGGCCCTGAGCCTGAGCTGCATGGCCCTGCCCTGGTCCTGGCAGCTGCCGGACAGCGCCGCACTCTGGCTGGCCGCGATTGCCATGGGCGCAGGCAGCGCAGTCGGACACCTGATGCTGCTCAAGGCCTATGAAAAAGCCGAGCCTGCGACCATCACGCCGTTTCTCTACAGCCAGATTCCCTGCGCACTGCTGGCAGGCTGGCTGGTCTATGGCCATATCCCCGACCAATGGGCCGTGCTGGGCATGGTCGTCATTGCGCTGTGCGGGGCGGCGAGTGCCTGGCTCAGCGTCAGAGAGGCGAAGTAGCGTGCCTGAATTCGCAGGTCAGCGCCATGAAAAACAATAGCTGCTACCGCCTTTATCCATTGATTTTCAGATAGAAATGTATCTGAGATCCATGAATATCAAGCGCTAACAGCTATCGTTTTATGGGCTTATTGGCTTACTCGCCGCGCGGATCGCGCACCATCAGATGCTGCACGGCTTCGGTCACCGGCAGCTGACCGTCCAGCAAGGCAACCACGGTTTCGGTAATGGGCATTTCCACACCGACCTGGCGTGCCCGTGCGAGCACGGTGCGGGCGCTGTACACACCCTCGGCCACATGGCCCAGCGATGTCACGGCCTGCTCCAGGCTCTTGCCTTCGGCCAGCAGCAGACCCACCTTGCGATTGCGCGAGAGATCGCCGGTGGCGGTCAGCACCAGATCGCCAAGGCCGGACAGGCCCATGAAGGTTTCGGCGCGCGCGCCCAGCGCCACGCCCAGGCGCGTCATCTCGGCCAGGCCGCGCGTGACCAGGGCCGCGCGCGCGTTCAGCCCCAGCTGCAGGCCGTCGCAAAGACCCGTGGCAATGGCCAGCACATTCTTGACGGCTCCGCCGACTTCCACGCCCACGATGTCCTGATTGGCATAGACGCGCATGGCCTCGCCGTGAAAGGCCGACACCAGCAGCTCGCTCACGCCCTCATGGGCGCTGGCTGCCACCAAAGCCGTAGGCTGCTGGCGCGCCACCTCGGCCGCAAAGCTGGGGCCGCTGAGCGCACCGCTTTGCAGCTGCGGCGCCACCTGCTGGCAGACTTCATGCGCCATCAGCCCATAGCTGCCGGCAGGTGCGTCGGCGGCCACGGCCTCGAAGCCCTTGCACAGCCAGACCACGGGCCGGCGGCAATCCTTGAGCTGGCCCAGCCACTGGCGCAGCGCCGCCATGGGCGTGCCCAGCACGATCAGATCGGCATCCGCCACATGGGCCATCACATCTCCGCTGACCACCGTGAGCGCATCCGGGAATCGGATGCCGGGCAGATAGCGGCTGTTGGCGCGCTCGGCCTGCATGAGCTGCGCCTGCACCGGGTCACGCGCCCAGAGTCTGACGCTGCCCTGCTCGGGATGGGTGGCCGCGCTGATGGCCATGGCCGTACCCCAGGCGCCAGCGCCGATGACAAGAATTTTCATACCTGAATTTTGATAGCAGTTTGCGCACAACCCACAAGAAAAAGAGGCCGCTAGGGCCTCTTTCTTGCCTGGCTGCCGATTCTTGCACATCGCAGGAATCAGCAATTGCCGTCAGCTTACTGGGGCAGCTGGCCTTCGGCCTGTGCTGCGGCAGCCGCTTGCTGCTGCTCGTACATGGCCTGGAAGTTGATTTCGGCCAGGTGCACGGGAGGGAAACCGGCGCGGGTCACCACGTCGGCCACGTTGCCGCGCAGATAGGGGTAGATGATCTGGGGGCAGGCAATGCCGATCACGCCGCCCATCTGGTCTTCGGGCACGTTGCGGATCTCGAAGATGCCGGCCTGCTTGGCTTCGACCAGGAACACGGTCTTGTCCTGAATCTTGGTCTGAACCGTGGCGGTCACGGCCACTTCGTAGACGCCTTCAGCCACGGGAGTGGCTTCCACACCCAGCTGGATGTCCACGCTGGGCTGCTCTTGCTCCAGCAGGATGGCGGGAGAATTGGGCTGCTCCAGGGACAGGTCCTTCAGATACACGCGCTGGATCTGGAACACGGGGCTGTTGTCTTGTTCGGCCATGATGAGCTAGGTCTTTCAGAAAATCTTGAGAGGGAAATGCAAATGCCTGCGCAGAGGACTAGCACGCAGCTATCCTCACAGCAGGCATTTCCATGAAATAGCGCTTTGCATTATGCAGTGACAGCCAGAGGCTGCATCGTAGCAAGCAGCACAAAGCGCAAATTCATGCCGTTTGGCGGCAGTGGCACGGCATGTAATCAGCTTTGCAGCAGGGGCAGCAGACCGCCCTTGGCATCCAGCGCCATCAGATCGTCGCAACCGCCCACATGGGTATCGCCAATGAAGATCTGGGGTACGGTGCGGCGGCCGGTGACCTGCATCATGTGATCGCGGGCAGCGGTATCGAAATCGATGCGCACTTCCTCGATCTGATCCACGCCCTTGGACTTGAGAATCTGCTTGGCACGAATGCAATAGGGGCAGACGGCGGTGGTGTACATCTTCACGGCTTGCATGAGCACTTCCTTGTAGTTTTTGCAATGCAGCACGCTGTGCTGCAGTCGTCACAGTTCTCAGTTGCGGCCGAATCAGGCTTTTTCAACCGGCAGGCCGGCATCGCGCCAGGCCTTCATGCCGCCAGCCAGCGCCTGGGCCTTCTCGTAACCCAACTTCTTGGCCACCGCTTCGGCACGCACGGCACGGGCGCCCGATGCACACACCAGCACCACGGGCAGTTGCTTGTTCTTGACGGTAGTGGGCAGCTTTTCTTCCAACTGGCTCAGCGGCAGGTTCCTGGCTCCGTTGACATGGCCGGCGGCAAACTCTTCGGGCTCGCAGACGTCCAGCACCACGGCTTTTTCGCGGTTGATCAGGTGCACCGCAGCCGCTGCCGACAGCGAGCCGCCTGTGGCACCGCGCAGTGCGGGCAGCAGCAGCATCACACCCGAAGCCACGGCAATCAGGATCAAATACCAGTTATCAATGATGAATTTCACGTCATTCCTTGGGATGGCAAACCGAACGATTTTAGAGGCAGGCTTGCCGGCGGATCGCGCCAGAGGGCCACAGCCCCTGTTCTCGCAAGCCAAAACCCTCTGTTCACACGCCCTAGGCCGCAAGTGAGTGCTCTTCACAATCCCCGAAGGGCCCAACAGGAATAGCTTGGCGGCCAGCGCTGGGTGCGATCGGCTTACCTTGCCTCAAGCCCGGACAAAGGCCAGCCCCTAAAATGCACGGTTTTGACTTTGTGTCATTACTGCTTTGCTACTTTGAGAGAATCCATGTACAAGCTCGTTCTGATCCGCCACGGTGAATCCACCTGGAACCTTGAAAACCGCTTCACCGGCTGGACCGATGTGGATCTGACTGCCACCGGCGTCGAACAGGCCAAGAAGGCCGGCCAACTGCTCAAGGCAGAAGGCTATGACTTCGATGTGGCCTATACCAGCGTGCTCAAGCGCGCCATCCGTACCCTGTGGCATGTGCAGGATGAAATGGACCGCACCTGGCTGCCCGTGGTGCATAGCTGGCGCCTCAACGAACGCCACTACGGCGGTCTGCAAGGTCTGAACAAGGCCGATATGGCCAAGCAGTACGGCGACGAGCAAGTGCTGGTCTGGCGCCGCAGCTACGACGTGCCGCCTCCCGCCCTGGAAGCCACCGACCCCCGCAGCGAACGCAGCGATGTGCGCTACGCCAAGCTGCAGCCCGAGCAGATCCCGCTGACCGAGTGCCTCAAGGACACGGTGGCCCGCGTTGTGCCATTCTGGGACGAGTCCATCGCACCCGCCATCAAGGCCGGAAAACGGGTGGTTGTGGCCGCACACGGCAACTCCATCCGCGCCCTGATCAAGTATCTGGACAACATCGCCGACGACCAGATCGTGGGCGTGAACGTGCCCAACGGCATTCCTCTGGTCTATGAGCTGGACGCCGACCTCAAGCCCATCCGCCACTACTACCTGGGCGACGCCGAAGCCGCAGCCAAGGCTGCAGCGGCAGTTGCGGCCCAGGGCAAGGCCTGAGAGAGACCTCTTCACCGTTCCTGTTCAGACCGCTTGCGCAGTCTGAACAGGACTGACACGGCAAAAGGCCTTGGAACCTCATGGGCCTTCCGCCGTCCAAGGTGTATATTGCGAATGGTTTAAGGGGTGCTATGGGTCAAAAAATCAAAATTGCAGGCTGGATCTCTGTGGGCGTGGTCGCCGGTGCGTTGACCACCGTATCCCTGCAGACGCTGGCTCGCGGGGGTGTGACGCCTCTGCCACTTGAAGAAATCCAGCAGTTGTCGGCCGTCTTCGGCCTGATCAAGACCGATTACGTGGAGCAGGTCAGCGACAAGAAGCTGATCACCGACGCCATCTCCGGCATGGTCTCCAGCCTGGACCCTCACTCCCAGTACTTCGACAAGAAAACCTACAAAGAATTCAAGGAAGGCACTTCCGGCAAGTTCGTTGGCGTCGGCATCGAGATCACCATGGAAGACGGGCTGATCAAGATCGTCTCCCCCATCGAAGGCTCGCCCGCTTTCCGCGCGGGTCTCAAGACCGGCGACCTGATCACCAAGATCGACGACACGGCCGTCAAGGGCCTGACGCTCAATGACGCTGTCAAGCGCATGCGTGGCGAACCGAATACCAAGGTGCGCCTGAACATCCTGCGAAAGGATGAAAGCCGCAGCTTCCCCGTCACCATCACCCGTGAAGAAATCAAGACCCAATCGGTCAAGGGCAAGGTGATCGAGCCTGGCTACGCCTGGATCCGCCTGAGCCAGTTCCAGGAACGCACCGTCGATGACTTTGTCCGCAAGGTCGAGGAAATCTACAAGCAGGAACCCAATCTCAAGGGACTGGTGCTGGACCTGCGCAACGATCCAGGCGGTTTGCTGGATGCTGCCGTAGCCATCTCTGCGGCCTTCCTGCCACCCGATGTGCCCGTGGTTTCGACCAACGGCCAGTTGGCCGAAAGCAAGGCCGTCTACAAGGCATCGCCCGAGTTCTACGCCCAGCGCGGTTTTGGCGACCCCTTGCAACGCCTGCCTGCAGCCCTGAAAAAGCTGCCTCTGGTGGTGCTGGTCAATGAAGGCTCGGCCTCGGCCAGCGAAATCGTGGCCGGAGCCCTGCAAGATCACAAACGTGCCACCGTCATGGGCAGCCAGTCCTTTGGCAAGGGGTCGGTGCAAACCGTGCGCCCTCTGGGCCCCGATACGGCTCTCAAACTGACGACGGCGCGCTACTACACGCCTAGCGGCAAATCCATTCAGGCCAAGGGCATCGTGCCCGATGTGATGGTGGACGAGACTGCAGACGGCGATTTGTTTGCGGCACTGAGCATGCGTGAAGCAGACCTTGAAAAGCATTTGTCCAGCGGACAGGGTGCGGAGGTCAAGAACGATTCGCTTGAAAAGGCCCGTGAGGAAGCGCGCAAACGCCTGGAAGAGGAAGCCAAGAAGCCAGCCGCCGAACGCCGCCTGCCGGAATTCGGGTCTGAAAAGGACTTTCAGCTGCAACAGGCACTGAACAAGCTCAAAGGCCAAGCTGTCAAGGTCAGCAAAACCCTGACGGAGCGCAAAATCGAAGAGAAGCCCGGAGACGCGACGGCCGCGGACAAAAAGCCCGCTGACAAGAAAGCGCCCGAAAAAGGCGAATCCGACAAGAGCAAAAAATAAGCACCGGGTTATGGAACCCGCTCAAAATCAGCCGGGCTTGCCCGGCTTTTTTCTTGGAACCATGGAAGCAAACCGATGAATGACGATCAATTGCTACGCTATTCCCGTCACATCATGCTCGACGAGATCGGCATCGAAGGCCAGGAGCGCATTCTGGCGGCGCATGCAGTGATCATTGGAGCCGGCGGCTTGGGCTCGCCTGCCGCACTCTACCTGGGCTCGGCAGGTGTGGGGCGCATCACCATTGTCGACAACGACGTCGTGGACATGACCAATCTGCAGCGCCAGATTGCCCACACGACCGAGCGCATAGGCATGGCCAAGGTGGAATCGATCCGCACTGCCGTACATGCCATCAATCCCGGGATCGAGATTCGCTGCATCCAGCAGCGTGCAACCGAGACCCTGCTCGATGAACTGCTGCCCGAGGCAAGCATCGTGCTCGACTGCACCGACAACTACAAGACCCGCCAGGCCATCAATGCCGCTTGCGTACGCCACGGCGTACCCCTGGTCGAAGGAGCTGCCATCCGTGTCGATGGCCAGCTGATGGTCATTGATCCACGCAACCCCGACAGCCCATGCTATGCATGCGTCTTTCCGCCAGAGGCTGAATTTGAAGAGGTTCAGTGCTCAACCATGGGCGTCTTTGCTCCGCTGGTTGGACTAATCGGCACCCAGCAAGCTGCGGAAGCACTGAAGCTGATTGTCGGTTTTGGCCGATCTTCTGTCGGACAACTTCAAATGCTTGATGCACGCTCCATGGAGTGGAGTAGGATGAAAATTGCTAGGGTTAAAACCTGTGATATCTGCGGAACGCCAAACACAAATTACAAAAAATGACAATACAATGATTTTTTCATGGGCCGTAATTGATTTTCCACATTGAGAATTGAAATGACTCTCGCCGCTTGATCCTTGGCGTCCACCTCATCAGCTTGCTACCGTCGTGAAACTGCGTACCTTTTTTGTTGAAGACAATCCCACGATTCGCGACAACCTGATTGCGACGATGGCGGAGCTTGCCGATGTGGAAGCGGTGGGGGTGGCAGAGACCGAAGCCGATGCCGTACGCTGGCTCAGCCACAACCCTGACGCCTGGGATCTGGTCATCGTGGACCTGTTCTTGCGCGAGGGCAGCGGTCTCGGCATCGTCACAAGCCTTCAACATCGACCACCGCAGAAAAAGCTGCTCGTGTTGAGCAATTACGCGACCGCCGATATACGACAGCGCTGCCTTGAACTCAGCGCAGATGCCGTATTTGACAAATCCAACGAAATCGATGCGCTTATCGATTTCTGTATTGATTTAAATACCAGTAAATCTTGAAAATAATACAAAATAAAAGGCTTGAATATTCAAGCCTTTTATTTGAGTCTTCATTAATCGATCAATCGATTTTTCAACGCATAGTATGTCAGATCGCTATTTGAGGAAAGGCCCATTTTTTCCATGAGTCTTGTCCGGTAAGTGCTCACTGTTTTCACGCTCAACGAAAGCGATTTGGCAATGTCTCCGGCCGTCTCGCCGCGCGCAAGCTTCAGGAATACCTGAAACTCACGCTCCGACAATTGCTCGTGTGCCGGAACATCATCCTTGCGGTTGAGTTGCTGGGCCAGGAGATCGGCCACCGCCGGCGTCAGGTAACGCCTTCCCAGAGCCACGGTGCGGATGGCCTCTGCAATATCCTGGGGATCGCACTCCTTGTTGAGATATCCGCTGGCTCCCTGACGAATCAAGTTGATTGCGTAATGCTCCTCAGGGTATCCACTAAGTATCAGGATGCCCATATCAGGTGCTTTGGCTCTGAGCATTGCCAAGGCATCTATGCCGCTTTGCCCTGGCATGGACAAGTCCATCAACAGCACGTCAATTTCATGCTCCCGAACCAAGTCAATGGCCTCCCGCCCATTGCCCGCTTCTCCCACGACCCTCAGATCTACATGTTCCGACAGGAATTGGCGTAATCCCGAGCGAACAATCGCATGGTCATCCACTATGCCTACTTTTATCATGAACACCTCTTTTCATGAAACTGCGCTCATCTCCAGGGCGCATCACATTTTAAGACCCGCACTATGATGTCAGTCGTTGACGCTACGGTTATGCAGAATATCAGGTAATTGCCTTGTAGGTGAGAGGATGTAGATGCGTTGGACCAATATCCGCAAAATTGCAGTCAGCCTGACGATCGCAGTCATTGCGGCAGTCTTAATGGTAAGCATTAATGAAGCAGGCTATAAGCGCTCGTTGCAGGCTCTGGACACACTCACCAAGACGCAAGCCACCAGAGCCAAGCTCAATTTGCTGATGCAGCAAATGCTGGATGCGGAAACCGGCCTGCGCGGCTACCTGCTGACAGGAGAGGAGCGCTATCTCGAGCCCTATAACTCTGCCTCCGCCGCTATCAGCAGCAGCATGGATGACCTGCGCGGCATCTTCATCATGGACCCCAAGGAGCTGGCAACCTTTACTCCGCTGGCCCGCCAGGTCGAGCGCAAGACCAGCGAAATGGAGCTGAGCCTGCGCCTTTATCGCCAGGGCAACGATGAAGCGTGGCGCTTTGTGATGTTTACCGACGTAGGCATGGAAAACATGGATGCCATACGGGGCCATATCAAGACCCTGATGGACAGCATCGATCAGCGCGTCAAGTCCAATCTCGCGGATATCGAACAAACGCTGGGTCTGTCACGCCTGGGAATTGCGACAGTGACCGCTCTGGGGATTCTGGGCTTCTTCATGTATCTGCGACAGGCCAATGCGTTGCAGCACTCACATCAGCGCGAGCAGGAGATTCAGCGCGATGAACGCAATCGTCTGGAGGAAGTCGTTCGCGACCGCACAGCGGCCCTCACCGAGCTGGCAACCCATTTGCAGCAGGTACGCGAGGATGAGCGAGCGCACTTGGCACGCGAGTTGCACGATGAACTGGGCTCGCTGCTGACCGCCGCGAAACTGGACGTTGCGCGCCTCAAGTCCAAGATCGACACCTCGACACCCGACGTCTCCGAACGCATCACCCATCTGATCGAGACGCTCAACAGCGGGATTGCACTCAAACGCCGCATCATTGAAGACCTCCGCCCCTCTTCTCTCTCCAACCTGGGCCTGACCACCGCGCTGGAAATCCTGACCCGGGAATTCGGTGAACGCAGCAACATCGAGGTGGAATGCAGCCTGGAGCAAGTGGACCTGCCTGAATCCACGCAGCTGACGGTCTATCGCGTCGTACAGGAGTCGCTCACCAACATCGGGAAATACGCCAGGGCCAGCCATGTCATCGTCACGGTGCACAACTATCCCACCTATGTGGCCGTGCAGATCCAGGACGATGGCCAAGGCTTCGAGACGGCCAGCATGCGCCCCAACTCCCATGGACTGGCAGGCATGAAACACCGTGTTGAAGCTGTCGGCGGCAGGCTTACCGTGGCATCCCAGCTCGGCAAGGGAACCACGATCTCGGCAGTCATTCCTTTGACAATGGCAAGCACCTGAACTGGGCGCACATGTCAACGCAGTCCTACATGACTGTCCCTAAATACCCCGACCCTGGTGACAGAAGCTCACCGTCAAGCTTGGGCTGCTCAGTTCTCTACATTCAATACATGGCCGCACGGCAATGCCTGTCGGCCTGCATTCGATAGGAGAAAACCATGTTGCACTACGCCATTGTCTTTCTGGTGATTGCCTTGATCGCTGCAGTGTTCGGCTTCGGTGGCATCGCGGCCAGCGCCGTAGGTATCGCCAAGATTCTGTTTTTCGTGTTTCTGGTCATGGCCGTCATCACCTTCCTGATGGGCCTCGTGAAGAAATAGCACTGGCGCCAAATGTGTAGAACTTTGTTCCTGCACATTGCACAAACCACCAGTATTCGCCATGATCGCTCTCAGCTTCTGCCTCCGATAGGCCGGGTTACGAAGACTGGCGTTACTTCACGCTGTCACGATAATTTCTAGATTTCAGGGAGTTCCAAACAATGAGCCAAGCCGTAAAAGACGCCAAGGACACGGTTGAAGATCTCAAGGACGCAGCCAAGGAGCTGGCTGCCGATGCCAAGGACTCGGCAAAGCATGCCGCCCAATCCGCCCAGAATGTGGCCCACAAGGTAGCCGATGCCGCAGAAGATGCAGCGGACTCCGGCAAGCAGGCCGCCCAGAAAATGGTGAATGAGGCTCAGGATGTGGCAGAGGACGTCGCCGACAAGGTTTATGACGCCGCACGCCGCGCACGGCGCACAGCCTCCGAGGCCATCGACTCCACGGGGCGTCATATGCGCAATATCGACGACAGCGAAAACCCGCTGATCGACAACCTTGCCAACCGCGCTCAGGATCTGGCCGAGCGCAGTATCAACTTCTGGGCCGACAGCTCGCACCGCGCACGCCGTCAGTTCAACACCGCAGCGGATGCGACCACCAAGTATGTGTCCGAACAACCTGGGCGTTCCGTGCTGATCGCCGCGGCGACCGGGGCGGCTCTGGCGACGGCCTTCTTTCTGGGCCGCTCGCGCAGGAAGTGAGCAGGAATTCACTCTGAGCCGTTTTTCGCAAGCGTTCTTTGCGCCTTTTCAAAACCAAGGGAGAACCATATGAAGAATCTGACTCGCGCTTTGGCTTTCAGTCTGGTCGCCGCAACGACCGTGCTGGCAACCACGGGCTGCTCGGTGGCTCGTGACCAGCAGACTGTGGGCTCCTATGTGGACGACGCCGGCATCACCACTGCGGTGAAGGCCAAGATGGCCGAAGACAAGAATGTCTCTGCAACCGCCATCAGCGTGGAAACCATGAACGGCACCGTGCAGTTGTCGGGCTTTGCCAAATCCGAAGCAGAAAAGGCCCGTGCCGGCGAAATTGCCCGCACGACCAAGCATGTGCGCGAAGTGCGCAACAGCATCGTGGTCAGACCCTGATCTGCCCGCATGAAGCAAAGCCCTGCTGCACTTCCAGCCCCAAAGCCAGCTTTTGAGCTGGCTTTGTTTTTTCCTACAACCGGGTCGCTGACTTCGCCATTAAAGTGTCCGCATGCAAGTTTTCAACTGCGAGGCCTGCGGCCACCTGATCTATTTTGAAAGCCTGCAATGCGTGCATTGCGGAGCAAGCCAGGCCTTTCTGCCCGACCAGTTGCGCGTCGGCATTCTGCCCCCGGCCGGGGGCCACGAAGTACGCTACCGCGCCTGCGCCCACCGACACAACATCAGCCTGTGCAATTTTGCGATAGAGGCCTCAGACCCGCAGCCGCTCTGCGTTTCCTGCCGACAGACCGAATGGCTGCCGGACGGCAGCGATCCCGCCAATGAGCTGCGCTGGGCCAAGATCGAGGTCGCCAAGCGCAGGCTGTTCTACACCCTGGCCAGGCTGGGCCTGCTGGACCCTCATGGACACCGCGTGGCCGAGCCGCGCTTTTCCCTGCTCGCAGACCTGCCCGGCCAGAATCCCGTCATGACCGGCCACGCCAGCGGCATGATCACGCTCAACGTGGTCGAGGCAGACGACGATGAACGTGCCAAACGCCGCCAGGCCTTGCACGAGCCCTATCGCACGCTGATAGGACATCTGCGTCACGAATCGGGACATTTCTACTGGGATCAGCTGATAGCTAACAGCGAGCATCTGGAGCGCTTCAGGGCATTGTTTGGCTATGAGAATCAGGACTATGCCCAGGCCCTGCAGCGCCACTACGGCAAGGACCCTCTGGACAACAGCTGGCGCGGTCAGTTCATCAGCGCCTATGCCACCTCACACCCCTGGGAGGACTGGGCCGAAACCTGGGCTCACTATCTGCACATGGTGGACTTGCTGGAGACCGCTGCCAGCTACGGCACCTGCATTACCGTGCCGGACATCCCCAGCACGGGCCAGCAACTCATTCAAAACCCGCTGGGGCCGGTGCCACCCGATTTTTCGGTGATGCAGTCCCAGTGGGTGCCGCTGACCCTGCTGCACAACAGCCTGAATCGCAGCCTCGGCCATGGCGATGCCTATCCGTTTGCCATTTCCGGCCCGGCCTGGGACAAGCTGCGCTTTGTCCACGAAACCATCAGCAGCTATCGCAGCAGGGCGACTAGCCAGGGAGGCTGAAAGCTCAGGCCTTGCGGCCGACCTTGAGCATCAGGCGCTCATGCACGCCCTTGGAGACAAACTTGTCCACATCGCCATTGAGCGTGGCAATCTCGCGCACAAAGGTGGAGCTGATGAACTGATAGCGATCGCTGGGCGTGAGGAACACGGTTTCCACCTCGGGCATCAGCGTGCGGTTCATGCCGGCAAGCTGGAACTCATAGTCGAAGTCCGTCACCGCACGCAGGCCGCGCACCATGGCCTTGGCGCCGCGCGCGAGCACAAAATGCGCGAGCAGCCCGTCAAAGCTCTCCACCTCCACCTGAGGATAATTGGCACAGGACTCGCGCACCATGGCAATGCGCTCCTCCAGCGAAAACAGCGTCTTTTTGTGATGGCCTGCCGCCACGGCCACGATGACCTTGCCAAACAGCTGTGCAGCCCGGCGCACCACATCTTCATGCCCCAGGGTGATCGGGTCAAAGGTTCCGGGGTAAACAGCAATCAGGTCCTGGCTCATGGCTTATCTCTCTCCTGCGGGTCTTGATGAGGGTGAGGGCTGCTGCAGTGCAGCGTAAAGAGATTATGCATTCAGGCCTGCACAGCGCTGCCCCATACAAAAAAGAGCTGCTGACGCATCTGATCAAAGCGCCTGCAGCTCCCGGTTCAATAGCAAAGGTCTACTGCTTCTTCAGCAGATGCGCATGGACGGCGCCGGCCTTCAGATAGCGATGCAGCTCCAGTCCCATTTCCAGCAGGCGCTCTTCGGCCCAGGCTTCGGGAGCTTCCAGGTAAATGAAACCGCCGTCGTTCAAGGCCGCGATGGCCGCCTTGAGCGCGGGCTCGAACAGCTCGGTCTGGCCGAATGGCGGGTCCAGCAAAATCAGATCCTGGCCCGCCACGGTCTTCAGGCAGCTCAGCGCATCGCCGCGCTGCACCTTGACCATCCTGGCATCGAGCTTTTGCTGCAGACGCTGCAGCTGCTGCACCAGGGCGGCATCCTGCTCGTTCATGATGACGCTGGTCGCGCCGCGCGATGCGGCTTCGAAACCCAGTGCCCCGGTGCCCGAGAAGGCATCGACGCATTTCCAGTTGCTCAAGTCCTGGCCCAGCCAGTTGAACAGGGTCTCGCGCACGCGATCGGGCGTGGGCCGCAGACCGGGCTTTTGCGCCACGACCAGGCGCGTGCGACGCCATTGCCCGCCGATGATGCGGATTTCACCGGCCCCCGTGGCGGCCGGCTTGGCTGCAGCGGGCTGGGCAGCCTTGGCTCCGGGGCGGGCCGGACGGCTGGCCGCCAGCTCCTGCGCCTTGCGCTCGGACTCGTGAATCATCTTGTCCAGCGCCTTGCGGCCTGCCGGGGTGTGTAGCTTGATGGCGCTGCGGCTCATGGCTTGGCTCCGAGAGTGATGGTGACCATGCGCTCGGGCTGGACCATGCGCTGCATCGCCTCCTTCACGTCCTTGGTGGTCAGAGCCTGAACGCGATCGGTCCAGTGCTCCAGATAATCGAGCGGCAGGCCATTCCAGGCAATATTGGCCACATTGCCCAGCAGCTTGCGGTTGCTGTCTATGCGCAAGGCAAAGCCGCCTATCAGATTGTCCTTGGCCGCCTTGAGTTCCTTGTCGCTAGGACCTTCGGCTATGAATTTGCGCAACACGTCCTGCGAGACCTTGAGTGCCTCGGCCGCCTGATCGGGCCGGGTCTGCAGGCCGATGATGAAGGCGCCGCGATCCAGACCCGGTGAGAAGTCGCTGGAGACACCGTAGGTCAGGCCCCGCTTTTCACGCACCTCTTCCATCAGCCGCGAGGTGAAGCCACCGCCACCCAGAATATGGTTGCCCACCATCACGGCGAGAAAATCGGGGTTGTTGCGCGCAATGCCGGGCTGGCCGATCAGCACCTGGGCCTGGGCCGACTCGAACGGAATGTTCTCGACCTTGGCTTGCTGCAGGTCCTGCACCTTGGCCACGGCAGGCAGCGGCGGGCAGTCGTTGCCATTGGTGGCCTGCAGCGGCCCCAGCAACTGCTTGACCATGGCATCGGCCTGCTGGCGATTGACCGCCCCCACCACGCTGACCTTGGCGCGGCAGGCGGCAATCAGCTTGCGGTGAAAGTCCTGCATGGCCGAAACATCGATCCGGCCCAGGCTGTCGACCGAGGTCTGATAGCCATAGGGCGAGTTGCCGAACACGGCCTTGCGGAAGGCCTTGGAGGCCACGGTGCCGGGACGCGTATCGGCTTCCTTGATGGACGCGCTCCAGCGCTCGCGGTCACGCTGCCACACGGCTTCCGGCCAGCTTGGCGAGGCAATCTGGCGTGCCGCCAGGGCCACGGCCTTTTGCTGCAGATTGGGCTCGGTCAGAGTGCGCAGGCCGTAGCTGAAGCTGTCACGCCCCGCACTGGCGCCAAAACTGGCGCCCAGGTCGGCCCAGGCCTGACCCAGGCCATTTTCATCCAGCGCAGGCGCATCGCCTGCCGCCTTGATGCCCTTGGAGGACATCATGGCCACGGCTGTCGCCAGACCTACCTTGTCCTCGGGATCACGGCGGCTGCCGGCGTCGAAGTCCACCTGCACATCCACCATGGGAATGCCGGGACTTTGTACCAGCCAGACCTGGGCGCCACTGGGCTGGGTCCAATGCTCTATCGGCAACAAGGCCCAGGCAGATTGGGTTAAAAAACCCATTCCAGCGCTTACTACAAAGGCGCTAGCAGCTATCTTTTTCATAGTTTTCATAGGTTTCTCCGCTGCGCTCAGTGCATGGATTTGTCTGCATCCGCCTTGCCCGACATGGGACGTTGGGGCTTGCTACCCGCCGGCAGAGGCTGAGGCACCAGGGTGCCGACAGTGAGCTGGTCGTCGCCAAAATATTTGGCGGCCACGGCCTTCACATCGTCGGAGGTGACTTTCTGCAACTCGGCCAGCAGCTTGTCCTCGGCATCCAGCGGCATGTTCTGAATCCAGTAATTGCCCAGGTTCTGGGCCTGGCCCATGACGGAATCACGCTCATAGACGTTGGAGGCCATCCACTGCGTCTTGACGCGCTCCAGTTCATCGGCCTGCACGCCCTCATCAGCCACCTTCTTGATCTGGGCACGCAGCGCAGCCTCCACATCGGCCACGGTCTTGCCCTGGGCCGGCACGCCGGTCAGCATGAACAGGCTGGGCCCGCGCCCCATGATGTTGGCCGAGCTGCCGGCACTGTCGGCCACACGGCCGTTGGCCTGGCCTTCGCCCTGCACCAGGGCACGCTCCAGGCGAGCGCCGTCATAACCGTCCAGCACGGCGGACAGCACCAGCAGCGCCAGCGCTTCCTTGTCCTCGGCCTGCAGCTTGTCCACGCTCTTCAGGGTGGGCGTGCGATAGGCCATGGCGATAAAAGCCTGCTCGGCCGGCTGCTTGACCTCGATGCGGCGCACGCCGATCTGGCTGGGTTCGGTCTGCGGCTTGCGCTGCGGCAGGGCTCGCGCGGGAATGCTGCCGTAATACTTCTCGGCCCAGGCACGCACCTGGTTGACGTTCACGTCCCCGACCACGACCACGGCGGCATTGGACGGCACATACCAGCGCTTGTGGAAGTCGCGCACATCGCCGGGCGTCATGGAGTTCAGATCGCTCATCCAGCCCACCACGGGGCGGCGATAGGGCGAGGCCATGAAGGTGGCCGCCATCAGTTGCTCCATCAGCATGGCGCGCGGCTGGTCGTCGGTGCGCATGCGGCGCTCTTCCTTGATGACCTCGATTTCCTTCTTGAATTCGGAGTCCGGCCACTGGTTGTTGGCAAAACGGTCGGACTCCAGCTTCATCACGTCTTCCAGACGGCTGGACGGAATCTGCTGGTAGTACCCCGTGTAGTCACGCCAGGTGAATGCGTTTTCCTGGCCGCCCAGCGCCGCCACGCGACGCGAGAAGTCTCCGGGCTTGACGCTTTTGGAGCCCTTGAACATCATGTGCTCCAGCGCATGGGCCACGCCCGTGGTGCCGTCGACCTCGTCCATGGAGCCTACGCGTACCCAGACCATGTGCACGGCCGTGGGCGCGCGCCGGTCGGGCTGCACGATCAGCTGCATGCCGTTCTTCAGTGTGAACTGCTGCACTTGCGGCGCGGCCGCCGTGGCGGCAGCAGGCACAGGTTGCGACGATGCGCCCGGCGCAGCCAAGGCTGCCCCAGCGCTCAAACAGGCCATTAAGCCCAGTACAGGGAGTGCGCGTACATGTTTCATAGAATGATGCGATTCTAAAAACCCGCCAATGTTCAGTTTTTTCAAGAAAAAGCCCAGTTCACCCGATGCAGTGAACACCACGCCCGCTGCCGAGGCAGCCGCGGCGCCCGCTCCTGCCCCGCAAACCGGGCCCGCTCCACAGGATACGCCTGCCGAAAACGGCAGCAGCTCCTGGTGGCGCAAGCCCTTTGGTGGCGGCGCGACGGCCAAGGCCGCCGAAGATCAGCCTGCCACTCAGGATTTTGTAGCAGCCCCCGAGCCTACAGCAAAGCCGCAAGCCCCAAATTCCCGTCAAAACTGGATGGAACGGCTGAAAGCCGGTCTGCGCAAGACCGGCTCCAGCATCGCCACCGTCTTTACCGGCACGCAGATCGACGACCGGCTCTATGAAGAGCTGGAAGACGCGCTGCTGATGGCCGACACCGGCGTCAAGGCCACCCAGCACCTGCTCGAAGACCTGAAGCGCCGCGTCAAGGAAACCAAGACCACCGAGCCTGCCGCCGTCAAGGCGCTGCTGGCCGATGCGCTGACCGATTTGCTGAGGCCCCTGGAAAAGCCGCTGACCATCGGCGAGCACACACCGACCGTCATCATGGTGGCCGGCGTCAACGGTGCGGGCAAGACCACCTCCATCGGCAAGCTGACCAAGCATCTGGCCGACAGCGAGCAGTCCGTGCTGCTGGCCGCCGCCGACACCTTCCGCGCCGCCGCGCGCGAGCAGCTGGGCGTCTGGGCCAATCGCAACACCGTGGAGATCATCAGCCAGGACGGTGGCGACCCCGCCGCCGTGAGCTTCGATGCCGTCTCCGCCGGCAAGGCACGCAAAAAGGATGTGGTGCTGGTCGATACGGCCGGACGCCTGCCCACGCAGCTGCATCTGATGGAAGAGCTCAAGAAGATCAAGCGCGTGGTGAGCAAGGCCGACGGCACGGCGCCGCACGAGGTCCTGCTGGTGATTGACGGCAATACGGGCCAGAACGCGCTGACCCAGGTGCGCGCCTTCGATGACGCGCTGCAACTCACGGGCCTGATCGTCACCAAGCTCGACGGCACGGCCAAGGGCGGCGTGCTGGCCGCGATTGCGCAGGAGCGCCCCGTGCCTGTCTACTTCATCGGCGTGGGCGAGAAGATCGAGGATCTGGAAACCTTCAGCGCACGCGAGTTCGCCCAGGCCCTGCTGTCCTGAAGCACAAAAACCATAGCTGCCAGCGCTTTATCTATCAAGTTTTCAGATAGATTGAGTACTGAAACCTAATGAAGGAGCGCGCAAGGCGCTCCTTTTTTATTCAGGCTTCAGAGCTGCACCTGCTGCTTGAGCCATTTGGCATAGTCGTTGAGGCAGCGCTCGGTGCGCATGGTGATCTGGGGCACTTCATAGCTGTGATGACTGCGCAGCAGCTGCGTCAGCCGCGGCAGGGCCTCGGGCAAAGTCTTGCAGATCAAACGCCATTCGGGAGCGGTCTGCAGCACGCCGTCCCACTCGTAATACGAGGTGATGCGCTCGGTCTGCACGCAGGCCGCAGCCTTGGCCGAGACCAACGCCCGCGCCATGTCCTCGGCCTCGGCCGAATGCCCCACGGTCGTCGTCACCACGCACAGCGTGGCCCAATGGCTGTCCTGCGCAGGAGCGGACTTGAGAGTGGCGGTCTGGGTAGATGTGGTGCTCATGCCATCTAGTCTAGGCCCAAGAGCGCCCTGCCCGCCACCGCCTTACACCGGATACAGACCCAGCTGCTGCGCGCGCAGCCGCGTCAGTCCCAGCAGCGCATCGGTGAACGGAGTGGTCATGCCACACATGGCGCCCATCTCGCGCACAGCGCCCACCAGGGCATCCAGCTCCACCGGCTTGCCGGCTTCCACATCCTGGAGCATGGAGGTCTTGAAGCCGCCCAGCTTGAGCGTGACCTGATGGCGGTCCTGCGGACTGTCGGCAATCGGCAGGCCGATGCGCGCGCCGATTTCGCGGGCTTCCAGCATCACGGCCGTGATGAAGTTGCGCACCAACTCATCGCCCAGAATCCTGTCCGTGGTCGCGCCCGTGATCGCACTGACGGGGTTCATGGTCATATTGCCCCAGAGCTTGTACCAAGCGTCGCGCTGGATGTTGTCGCTGAGCCTGACCTCGAGACCACCCGCACGCAGTAGCTCGGCCAGCGCCAGCAGGCGCGGCGTGGGCGCATCGCCGGACTGGGCCGTGGGCTCGCCGACGATGAGGCTGTTGCCGAAATGCCGGCGCACCACGCCGGGAGCGTCGAGCGAGCAGCTGGCATGCACCACCGATCCCAGCACCTGTCCGGTGGGAATGGCGCGCGCGATCTCGCCCTGCGGATCCACGGCCCTGAGCTGCAGACCGCGCAGGCTGGCATCCACGCCACCGGCCAGAAACCACCAGGGCACGCCGTTCATGGCGGTCAGAACCAGGGTCTGCGGGCCGAGCAGCGGTGCGACGGCACGCGCCACATCGGGCATGGACGGCGCCTTGACGGCAATCACCACCACATCCTGCACGCCCAGCGCAGCCGGGTCCTGCTGCGCATTGACGGCCACGGTCTCGCGCTCATCTCCATGCACCAGCGTCAGGCCGTTGTGCTGCAGCGCAGCCAGCGTCTGGCCCCGCGCCACGGCGCTCAGCTCGCAGCCGGCCCTGGCCAATGCCACGCCAAGCCAGCCGCCAATGGCTCCGGCACCGTAGATACAGACTCTCTTCAGACTCATGCTCTTGTCTCTCCTGTCTTATAGAACTCTCAAAAACAGTAGCTGCCGGTGCTTTACCGTAAAGCATCTGAAGACTTTTCGCCCTTGAAACCAGACGAGATCTTCGCGGCCGCTGCTCATTGTTGATACGTTAACAGCAGTATCCACCCGCGCGACACTGAAGGCCGTTGACAGCTGGAGACCCCGCACTGCGCACCATGCCCGCTGCCCTGTTCATCGCATTTTCAAGGACCGATTCATGAGTTCCAACACCACCGTCGTCAATCTCACAGCCCAGATCACGGCACTGGCCACCGCCTTGCGCATCGTGCTGGACGCCAGCCCCCAGGCTGCCCAGACACGCGAGCAGCTGGCCGCCGCGCTGGACAAGACCATTCACGACGCGCTGGAAGAAGGGGTCTGGGACAACGCCGACGGTGTCAAGACCATCAGGGCGGCGCTGCTGGGTTAAAGAGCGGCCCCCCGAATGAAAACCGGGCCCAAGGCCCGGCAAAAGAGAAGCAACAATCAACGATCTCGCTCAAGCCAGCGCATCAGGCCAGCGTATAGGCCGTCTTCACCGTGGTGTAGAACTCCTGGGCATAGCGGCCCTGCTCGCGCGGGCCGTAGCTTGAGCCCTTGCGACCGCCAAACGGCACGTGATAGTCCACGCCCGCCGTGGGCAGATTGACCATGACCATGCCTGCCTGGCTGTGGCGCTTGAAGTGCGTGGCGTACTTGAGGCTGGTGGTGGCAATGCCGGCCGACAGGCCGAACGGCGTGTCGTTGGACACGGCCAGGGCCTCTTCGTAGTCCTTGACGCGGATCACGCTGGCCACGGGGCCGAAGACTTCCTCACGGTTGATGCGCATGCCGGCTTCGCTGTCCACAAACAGCGTGGGCGCCATGTAGTAGCCCTGCTTGCCGCTGCCCGTGTGGCAGGCCACGCGGGCGCCGCCGGCGGCCAGGCGCGCGCCTTCGGCCTTGGCGATTTCCACATAGCTCAGATCCTGCTCCAGCTGGGCCTGGCTGACCACGGGGCCCATGTCGGTGCCAGCGGCGCGTGCGTCACCGACCTTGATCTTGGCCATGCGCGCCTGCAGGGCCTCGATGAAGGCCGGGTAGATCTTGTCGGTGACGATGAGGCGGCTCGATGCCGTGCAGCGCTGGCCCGTGGAGTAAAAGCCGCTCTGGGTCGACAGCTCCACGGCCTGGGCGAGATCGGCATCGTCGAGCACGATCTGGGGGTTCTTGCCGCCCATTTCCAGCTGCACCTTCTTGCCGCTTTTGACGCAGGCTTCGGCAATGCCGCGGCCCACGCCCACCGAGCCCGTGAAACTGATGGCCGCCACATCGGCATGGTTCACCAAGGCTTCGCCGATCACGCGGCCTCGGCCCATGACCAGGTTGAACACACCGGCGGGGATGCCCGAGCGGTGGATGATGTCGGCCAGGGCCCAGGCACTGCCGGGCACTAGATCGGCGGGCTTCAAGACCACGCAGTTGCCGAAGGCCAGGGCCGGGGCGATCTTCCAGGCCGGGATGGCGATGGGGAAGTTCCAGGGCGTGATCAGACCGACCACGCCTATGGGCTCGCGCGTGATCTCCACGCCGATGCTGGGACGCACCGAAGGCAGGGTCTCGCCGCTCAGGCGCAGGCATTCACCCGCAAAGAACTTGAAGATCTGGCCCGCGCGGCCGACTTCGCCAATGGCTTCGGGCAGGGTCTTGCCTTCTTCGCGCGCCAGCAGCTCGCCCAGCTCCGCCTTACGCGCCAGGATCTCCGTGCCTATCTTGTCCAGGGCGTCGGAGCGCGCCTGGATGCCCGAGGTGGACCAGGCCGGAAACGCGGCAGCGGCAGCAGACACGGCGGCCTGCACGTCGGATGCGCCACCCTGGGCGTACGCGCCGATCAGATCGGACAGATCGCTGGGATTGGTGTTGGGGCAATAACTGTCAGCAGCCGTCCACTGGCCGTTGATCAGGTTGAGATGTGGGGTCATGGATATGCTCTTGATAGAGGAGCTTGCTGCGCCTGTTATTCATAGATCTCAGCATGAAAAGCATCTGAATTCCTGAATCAAAAAGCGTAACCAGCTCCTGTATTCATAGTCGATTCAACGGGCCCAGCGCAGCACCAGCGGATCCAGCCGGCGTGCGATGTCGATGAGCTGGCGGCGCACCTCGGGGTGCATGGGCGGCCAGGGCGAGCGCGGCGCATCGCAGGCGATCACGCCGCCTTCCTTCATCAGCGCCTTGGCGGCCAGAAAACCGGCCTGGCGGTTCTCGTGGTTGATCAGCGGCAGCCAGCGCTGGTACTCGGCAAAGGCCTTGTCCTTGTCGCCAGCGCGGTGCGCCTCGATGATGGGGCGGATGCCATCGGCGAAGCCGCCGCCGGTCATGGCGCCTGTCGCGCCGGCCTCCAGGTCGGCAAGCAGGGTGATGGCTTCCTCGCCGTCCCACGGGCCTTCGATGGCTTCGCCGCCCAGTGCGATCAGCTCGCGCAGCTTGCCCGCCGCACCGGCGGTTTCCATCTTGAAGTAGCTGACCTGCGCTATCTCGCGCGCCATGCGGGCCAGAAAGGCGGGCGACAGCGGCGTGCCTGCGGCTGGTGCGTCCTGGACCATGATGGGAATGTCTATCGCATCGGACACGCCCTGGTAGAAGGCCTGCACCTGGGATTCGCCGAAGCGGAAGGTGGCGCCGTGGTAGGGCGGCATCACCATCACCATGGCCGCGCCCATGTCCTGTGCGCGGCGGCTGCGTTCGGCGCAGATCTTGGTACTGGTGTGCGTGGTGGTCACGATCACGGGCACACGGCCGGCCACATGCTCCAGTGCCGTGCGCGTGAGGGTTTCGCGCTCCTCGTCCGAGACCAGGAACTGCTCGGAGAAGTTGGCCAGGATGCACAGGCCGTCCACGCCCGAGTCGATCATGAAGTCGAGGCAGCGCTTCTGGCTGGCGAGGTCCAGCCTGCCGTCCTCGTGAAAGGTGGTGGGCACGACGGGGAAGATGCCCCGGTAACGGGGATTGGAGAGTCCGGGCATGCTGCGGCTCCTTACTCGATGATGTGGAACTGGTCGAGGTACTCGGTCTTGAGCGTGAGGCCCAGGCCCGGCACGTCGTCGCGCAGCTGCAGGAAGCCGTTGTCGGCCACCGGTTCGCCGTCGAAGATGTACCAGAACAGCTCGTTGCCGACTTCCACGTCGAAGATGGGGAAGTACTCGGCCATGGGCGAGGCCAGCGTGCTCATGGTCAGGTGGTAGTTGTGCATCTGGCCGGCATGCGGAATCACGGGCACGGAATAGGCTTCGCACAGGGCATTGATCTTGTGCGCCGCCGTGATGCCGCCTACGCGGTTGGTGTCGTACTGCACGACGGAGACGGCCTTCCTGTCCAGCAGCTGCTTGAAGCCGTAGATCGAAAACTCGTGCTCGCCGCCCGAGATGGGGATGATGTTCATGGCGTTCAGCTCGGCGTAGCCGTCGATGTCGTCGGCGATCACGGGCTCTTCCAGCCAGCGCGGCTCGAACCTGGCGAGCTTGGGCAGCATTCGCTTGGCGTACTCCAGGTTCCAGCCCATATAGCACTCCAGCATCAGGTCGGTGTCGTAGCCGATCACTTCACGGATGGCCTCGACGGACTTGAGGTTCTCCTTTACACCCTCCTGCAGATGGGCGGGCCCGTAGCCGAAGCGCATCTTGAAGGACTTGAAGCCCTGATCCAGGAATTTCTGGGCTTCCGCCTGCATCTCTTTGAGGTCGGTGCGGTAGAGCTTGCTGTAATAGCAAGGAATCTTTTCCTTGGTGCGCCCGCCCAGCAGCTTGAACACGGGCTTGTTCACGCTCTTGCCCAGGATGTCCCAGATGGCCAGGTCAACGGCCGAGATGGCGGCCATGGTCACGCCCTTGCGGCCCCAGGCATGGGTGGCACGGTACATGCGCTGCCACAGGTATTCGTAGTCCCAGGGGTCCTGACCGATGACCAGGGGCGCCAGGTACTCGTCGATGATGGCCTTGGCGATCTTGGGCGCCAGGGCCACGTTGCCCAGGCCGATGATGCCGTCATCGGTTTCGATCTCGACCACGGTCCACGAATGGAAGCGGAAGGTGCTCATGGACTCGGTGTTGGAGTACACCAGATCCATGGCGTTGGAGCAGAAGTTGCCCTGGGGCGGAACGGTCTTGCCCTTCCATTCAAAGACACGGGCGCGGACGGACTTGATCTTCATACAGACCTCGGAAGAAAGGAGTGAGTAGGACAGGCGGCCCAGGCCGCCCGGAAAACGGGCTCAGACGGCTGGGGCAGCCTGGCGATCACGGTGCGCGGCCCCCATGCGTGCGGCAATCTGCAGCGCCTGCCAGGTGGCTTCCACATTGGCCTTGCCCTGGCCTGCGATGTCGTAGGCCGTGCCGTGGGCCGGCGTGGTGAGGGGAATCGGCAGGCCGCCCTGCACCGTCACCCCGCGCGAGAAGCCCAGCAGCTTGATGGCTATCTGGCCCTGGTCGTGGTACATGGTCACGATGGCCTGGTACTCGCCGGCCTGGGCCTTGAGGAAGATGGTGTCGGCCGGAAACGGGCCGTGGAACGGCGCATCGCTGGGCCAGTCGCGCGCCTGCAGGGCCTGGACTGCGGGCCCGATGATGTCGATTTCCTCGCGGCCGCAGGTGCCGCCGTCGCCGTTGTGCGGGTTGAATCCGGCAATCGCCACCTTGGGAGCAGCCAGGCCGCTGGCGCGCAAGGCCTTGTAGATCAGCTCGGCCGCCTGGCTGATGCGCTCCACGCTCAGGTAGCTGGCCACATCCTTGAGGGGTACATGCGAGGAAATGCGCGAGGTCCAGAGATCACCCAGCGTGTTGAACTCGCAGAAGTATCCGGTCACGCCCAGGTACTCGGCAAAGTGGTGCAGCTCGTCCTCGTGGCGCAGGCCGCCCAGCTTCATGGCCTGCTTGTTCAAGGGCGCAAAGCAGATGGCATCGATATCACCGGCCAGGGCCGCATCCATGCATTGGTCAAGCACCTGCAGCACCGAGCGGCCGCCCGCCGCCCCCACCTGCCCCGGCACCACATCGGCCTGGGCGACCGTGTCCACGGCCACAAAGGCCGGCAGCCGTGTATCGGCACGCTCGCGCGCAGCGGACAGGCCGGCCAGCGGAACCGTTGCAACCTGCAGTCCGGCGATGCGCTGGCCTTGCTCCCAGAGCCAGGGATCGCCTATCAGCACCAGGTTCGCCTGCTCGGTGGCTTGCGGCCTGGCCAGCAAACGCGCAATCAGTTCGGCGCCGATGCCAGAAGGATCGCCCAGGGTCAGGGCGACAACGGGAAGAGAAGCCTTGCTCATGCTCAGTCCAGCTTGATGTTGTTCTTGCGAATGATGTCGCCGAAGCGCTTGTACTCGGCGAGGTGAAAACTGCCGAAGTCGGCCTGGGGCATGGGCCGCAGCTCGGCACCCACGGCTTCGAGGCGGGTCTTGGTCTCGGGCATGGAGATGACCTTGTTGACCTCGTCATGCACTTTCTGCTGAACCGCCTTGGGCGTGGAGGCGGGCATGTAGATGCCGTACCAGGCGCTGATTTCCACGTCGCGCAGACCCGCTTCGGCCATGGTCGGCACCTGGGGCAGCTGAGGGTTGCGCTGGGGCGAAGTGACCGCCAGAGCACGCAGCTTGCCGGCCTTGATCTGGCCTATGACCGAGGGCATGGTGTCGAAGCTCATCTGCACCTGGCCGCTGACCAGATCGACCAGGGCCGCGGCGCTGCCCTTGTAGGGTACATGGGTGATCTGAATGCCTGCGGCATCCTTGAACACCTCGGCAGCGATATGCTGGGTGCTGCCCGTTCCACTGCTGGCGAAATTGATCTGATTGGGATTCTTCCTAGCCATGGCCACCAGCTCCGCCACCGTGTTGGCGGCAACGGAGTTGCCCACCACCAGCACATTGGGCACGGAGCCGACAAAGGCCACGGGAACCAGGTCCCGGTTGTTGTCGTAGCCGAGTTTGAGCAGATGCGGTGCGATGGCATGGGCTGTGACCACGCCCATGACCATGGTGTGGCCGTCCGTGGACTTGGCCGTCATGTCTACGGCCAGCGTGTTGGAGACGCCGGGCCGGTTCTCCACGATCACCGGCTGCTTGAGCAGCGGCCCCAGCCTGTCGGCCACGGCGCGGGCCATGGCATCGGTGCCGCCTCCGGGCGCTGACCCCACCAGCATGCGCACGGGCTTGACGGGCCAGTTCGCAGAGTCCTGGGCCTGGGCCTGCCAGGGCAGCACGGCGGCGCCGCACACAGCGGCTATGGAAAGTAGATGACGTCTTTGCACATTTGTCTCCTTGGCTTTTTTATTTCATCGCAGCCCGATGCTAGGGAAGGCGCTGATATGCGTAAATTGAAAGTTATTGATTAATCGATAACCTGAAGCAATAAGAAGCCATGCCATGGGATCGATAGACAAGCGCGACAACACGCCACAGTTGCTGAACCGGCTGCGCATGCGCCAGGTGGCCTTGATACTGGCCATCGACGAGCGCCAGACCTTGCGCGCGGCAGCGGCCGAGCTCGGCCTGACCCAGCCTGCCGCCACCAAGATGCTGCAGGAGCTCGAAGACGCCCTGGGTCAGCCGCTGTTCGAGCGCGTGGGCCGGCGGCTGCAGCGCAATGCAGCCGGAGAGCGGGTGCTGGAATATTTCCGTTCGCTGCGCGGCAATATCGAGGCCCTGAATCGTGAACTGGGTGAGCTGCGCCAGGGAAGCTCGGGACGGCTGGCCGTGGGCAGCATCATGGCCGCATCGCCCGGGCGGCTCACCCAGGCCTTGCTGGAGCTGAAAAAGCAGCTGCCCCTGCTGGAGCTGGAAGTGGCCGTGGATACCAGTGATCGCTTGCTGGCCCAGTTGCGTGAAGGGGTGCTGGAGGTGGTCGTCGGGCGCATGACCAATGAAGCCGGCAGCGATTGCAGCTTTCGCGCCATCGATGACGAGCAACTGGCCTTCATCGTGTGCGAGGGACATCCTCTGCTGTCGCTGCAGCGCCCCGCCCTGCAGGCTTTGCAAGGGTATGGTTGGGTCATGCAGCCGCCTGGCAGCCCCATGCGCAGCTTGATAGAGCAGGAATTCCGCGAGCACAGTCTGCCGCTGCCACGCGGCCTGATCGAAACTGGCTCCATACTCACCACCATCAATCTGGTGCGAAACTCGAACATGGTGGGAGTGATTCCGCGTACGGTGGCGGACCTTCATGCCGCCCATGGCATGCTGCATATCCTGCCGTATCAGACAAGGCGCAGCCTGGAGGCTTATGGCAGCCTGGTACGCAAGGATAGGCCTATCAGCCGATCGGCACAGATGTTCCTGGATCTGCTGCACCATCAACGTACGGCTGCCTAAACAGCGTCGACCGTTCGCTCAAAGTCGATTTTTTCGCACTGATCGGGCCAGTCAGAATTTAGCCCGGAGTGCTAAAAACCGTCCGCCGCCACTTTTCCCAATGCCTTGAGCCTCAAGCTCGGGCATTCCACGGTGGCGGAAACGCACAAACCTTACCGAGAATGGACCGCATCCTCAGGATTCAGCAAAGCCGGAATCTCGGCCACCAGCGCGTCGATGGCCACCCGCAATTTGCAACGCAATTGCCGTGCCTGTGGCCAGAGTGCATGGATCTCATAGGAGCGTGCCCGATAGTCGGGCAGGATATGCACCAGCTCTCCACGCTTGGCATAGCTGCTCAGCAGCCAACAAGGGACCCAGGCAATGCCATAGCCCGCCACAGCAGCAGCGGCAATGGCCTGTATATCGTCCATGCTGATCTGGGTGCGCACCTGCAGGCGGTAGTCCGAGCTGCCACCTCGCCCAGCAACTGGCGAAACATTCCACGGGGCGACAACACCCGAGTGCGAGTAACCGATGACCGCATGACCATCGAGCTCTTCCAGTTTGCTAGGCGTGCCGTGGCGTGCCAGATAGGCCGGGGAAGCTCCGACGCTGATGTGCTGTGTGCCCAGCAGGCGCGCAGACAAGGTGCCGCTGTCTTGCAGCGGGCCTATGCGTATGGCCAGGTCAAACCCCTCCTCGATCAGATCGACTGTACGGTCGCCAAACGACAGATCGATGCTCAGCTGCGGATACAGACGCGTCAGATTCAGCAGTATTGGCGCCACGCACAGCTGCCCAAAGCCTTCTGGCACGCTGACCCGCAGGCGCCCGATGGGCTCCATGCGGCCACTGTCCAGATCCGCCTCGGCTGCATCCAGCTCCTTGAGTGCACGGGTGCAGCGCTCGTAGTAGATCTGCCCTTCCGCAGTCAGGGTCTGGGTACGCGTATTGCGCTGCAGTAGCCGCGAGCCCAGACGTGCCTCCAGCCTGGCAACGGCCTTTCCCACGGCAGAGCGCGTCACGCCAAGCCGCTTGGCAGCAGCAGTGAAGCCGCCCGCTTCCACCACCTGCACAAAGGTGGAGACTCCTTCCAGAGGGTCTTGCACAGTCATGTCGATTGGATCCTTCAACTCCCCAATGATGGGAAATCAGTGCGTAAATTTAAGAATTTTATTCCCATAAACTCGCGTTGAACGTTCTGCGCCAGAACGCCGTTTCCCTTTTCTGGAGTGCGCAACCATGTCCTCGAATGATGTTGATCTCTTGAACACCAGCAGCCTGGAGCCGGCACCGACCCGGCGCAATCGCATTGCGCTGCTATCGGTCTGTCTGGCCGCACTGATGTTCAGCCTTGAAATATCCAGCGTGCCTGTCATCTTGCCCACGCTGGAGTCCGTTCTGCACAGTGACTTCAAAGACATTCAGTGGATCATGAATGCCTACACCATCGCCTGCGTCTCGGTGCTCATGGCCACCGGGACACTGGCGGACCGGTTTGGCCGCAAGCGGATCTTTCTGATCTCCATAGCCCTCTTTGCGTTTTCATCGCTGCTGTGCGGCCTGGCATGGAACACACCGATGCTGATTGCCAGCCGCGTGTTCCAGGGGGCCAGCGGCGGCGCCATGCTGATCTGCCTGGTAGCCGTCCTCTCGCATCAATTTCCCCAAGGCGCCGAGCGCAGCCGCGCCTTCAGCACCTGGGGAGTCATGCTCGGCATAGGCTTGGGCTTTGGCCCGCTGATTGGCGGCATGATCGTCGCCCTATCGGACTGGCGCTGGGTATTCTGGGTACACGTGCTGATTGCCACGCTGACCTTCTTTCTGGCCGCCATCGCCGTGAAGGAATCGCATGACCCAAAGGCCGGCGCGCTGGATCTTGCGGGCATCGTCACGCTGTCTCTCGCAGTATTCGGTCTGGCCTTCTTTGTGACGCAGGGCTCCGATACCGGTTTTGGCAGCATGTCTGCGCTGGCCGCCATGGCTGTGGGTCTGCTGAGTTTTGCAACCTTTGTGTGGGTGGAACTGCGTGCCCAGCATCCCATGTTCGACTTCTCCGTCTTTCGGGTGCGCAATTTCTCCGGTGCGCTGATGGGCTCCATGGGCATGAACTTCAGCTTCTGGGCGTTCATCATCTACCTGCCCATCTATTTTCAAAGTGCGTTAGGTCAGGATGTCACGGCCGCCGGCGTCTCGCTGCTAGCCTATACCCTTCCCACGCTGGTGTTCCCGGTGGTTGGAGAACGCATCGCCATGCGCTATGGCCCGCGTATCGCCATTCCGCTGGGGTTATTCGCCATCGGCCTTGGATTCATGCTGATGCTCGCTGGCAGCCAGCTCGCCCACAGCCACTGGCTTTACGTGCTGCCGGGCTGCATGATTGCCGGTGCAGGGCTGGGTATCACCAACACCCCGGTGACAAATACCACCACGGCAGCGGTCTCCAGCACACGCGCCGGCATGGCGTCCGGCATCGACATGAGTGCCCGCATGATTACGCTGTCGATCAATATCGCGCTGATGGGTTTCCTGCTGGTGCATGGCGTACAGCAGCACCTGCAAACCGCATTGCGCGACCCTGTCGATGCTGCAGCGCTGCGCGAGATGGCCAACGGCATTGCCTCTGGCAACCTGCAGGCCCTGTACGCCCAACAGGCAGGCGCTGGCGCCGTCACTTCGCCACAGGCACTGACAGACATTGCCCGCGAGGCATTGGTGCACAGCTTTGGCGGCGTAATGCTCTATGCGGCCATCGCCGTGTGGCTGCTGGCACTGGGCAGCTTTGTGATCTTTTCGGGTCGCAGGGCAGCACGGTGACTTGTATGACGGTCCAAGCCGATGGGCAAGAATCTGCTCGCTGATCTGCAACTTGGTTGCCTGCATTGTCATGGACATCGATTTCCTGCCTGGGCAGCAAGCGGCAGGCCTCGACAACCTCACAGACATTGGCAACCGTGTCACCTGCTGTGTGCACCAGGCCAGAATCAGCATCCATGCCAAAGTACCACTGCTTGCCTCTCCCGCTCTGGTGCATCTCTTCACCATGCACCTTGTTTCTATTCCTGGTGAATGCCAGTGCAGCACTCAGGGTAGCGCCCACGGTGGTGCCAGTGTGCGGCATAGCTGCCCAATGCGTTGCCGTGGCAAATTCATGACACGCTCCAAGTCGATCAAAGACTGCCGTACTTTGGCACCACCTGCGATTTGCTGAATCGTGTCGACGGCTCTTCACAGATAAAAGAGGCACATCGCAATATATTTAAAAATCAGGATATTTATCCCAATAAATTTGTTTAACAAATTTATCGAAACCATCCAGACTTCCTCCAAGACTCATAGGACTTGGAGACATCTGTTGGAGCAAAAAATTTTCAGTGCGCCTGGGCACTTTTTCCGCCCCTCGCGTTCACATGCTGTTGTTATTGGCGGCGGGACTATGGGAGCCGATGTCGCGGTCGTCCTTTGCCGAGGAGCTTGCAAAACGACTGTTGTCGAGTCCAATCCCGACCGGGCTGCCAAAGTCCCTGGGCTGGTCCATCACGGCTTGACCCAACTGGATGCGGCGCAGCAACTTGCCCACCTGTCCGTCGTCTCGTCATTGGACAACCTCGACTGGAGCTCTGTGGATCTTGTGATCGAATGCATCCCGGAGCGCCTGGACATCAAGCAAGCGCTTTTCCAGCAACTCGAGCAGCGCGCCCGCAAGAATGCATTGCTGGCCAGCAATAGCTCTAGCTTCCCCATTACAGCCATTGCACAAGGCCTGGCAACGCAGGAACGCATGCTGGGTCTGCATTTCTTCATGCCTGCGCACCTGACGCCTCTTGTCGAAGTGGTGTGCGGCGAGGCATCCCGCATGGAATGCGCAGAGAACCTTCATGCCTTCATGCGCCAGTGCGGCATGGTGCCGGTGCTGGTCAAGAAGGATTTGCCAGGCTTTTTGGCGAACCGCCTTCAGCACGCGCTGGCTCGCGAGGCTTTTGCACTGATTGAAGCGGGCATTGCATCGGCCGAGGATGTGGATGCAGCCGTGCGCTTTGGCTTCGGTTTTCGCTTTCTTGCAGCGGGCCCCGTGCTTCAACGCGACCATGCGGGCCTGGAAGTCCACTGCGCCGCTGGAGCGACTATGTATCCGTCTCTGGCGGACAACAAGGAGCCAAGCCCATGCCTTTCGCGAAGAGTGGCTGAAGGCAAGTTCGGCATGAAGTCCGGTGAAGGATTTTTCAAGTGGACCCCGGAGAGCATCGCGCAAGAGAAACAGCGCTACCAGAAGACGCTGCTGGCAGGTCTCGAACTTCTCAAGAGCGAATTGCCTTCCGTGGGCGACGCTGCCGAGCAATAGGAGGAGCGCATGATGAATACACCTCTGATCATCACCGTTGCCCCCAACGGAGCCTACAAGACCAGGGAGCAGCACCCTGAGGTTCCATTGACTGCCGCCGATCTGGCACAGACCGCCAAGGAATGCCTGGACTCCGGGGCGTCCATGATTCATATGCATGTACGCAAGCCTGACGGCAAGCATTTACTCGATGCCCGCGCCTACATTGAAGCCACTGCTGCAGTGCGCAAAGCAGTGGGCCGGGAACTGGTGGTTCAGGTCACCACTGAAGCGGCACAGGTCTACCAGCCATACGAGCAGATGCGGGTTGCCCGCGAAACGGCTCCGGAAGCGATCTCTGTCGGCTTGCGCGAAATACTCAAACCTGAAGTTCCCGAAGCGGATATCCGGTCCTTCTTCTCATGGCTCAAGCAGAGCAATGTGATGACCCAGGTCATCCTGTATGACGTGGCGGACGTGCAGGCCTGGCAGCGCCTGCTTGCAAGCGGCGTCATCCCGGCAAACAAATGGTTTCTGCTTTTTGTACTGGGCCGCTACTCCGCCGGTCAGACCTCTTCGCCCATCGATCTGCTGCCGTTCCTGAATGCCCACGACGATGCCCATCCATGGGCGATGTGTGCCTTCGGCCCTCAGGAAAATGCATGCGCGATGGCTGCTGCAAGTCTTGGAGGGCATGCGCGCGTCGGCTTCGAGAACAACCTGTTCCTGAAGAGCGGCGGGCCGGCAGCAAGCAATGCCGCCTTGGTCACCCAGGTTTGCGAGGGGGCCGCAGCGCTGGGCCGTCCTCTGGCCACGGCTCACGATATTCGAGACATGTTCCTGAACTGATCAGCACTTCAAGGCAGCAGCGCCTCTTGTGTCTTCAAGTAGTGATCTCTTGGAGGCACAAGATGCTCTGCCGTCAGGCGGATCAGGCGCTCCCTCGACCCCTCCCCCTGCGCCAGCGCCGCCAGCAGCTCGTGATGCTCCTTTTGGGATTGCAGCTGACGCTCTCTGGACATCAGCGTTCCAAATCGAATCGCATGCGTTTGGCGCGCGAAGTCTTCGATGGACTGCGACAGAAAAACATTGCCGCATTGAGCAAACAAAAGCCGATGAAACTCCTGGTTGGTTCGAAAAATGCCGCGCGGGTCCTGTTGCTGGATAGCTGCGTCGTGCCCGGCCTGAATGCGCCTGAGCTGCTCCAGGGCCTCACGGTCCAGAGGCAGCGCAATTCTGCGCATCGCCTCCAGCTCGAGCAGCTCTCTCATTTCGTAGAGATGAATGACTTCATCTCTGCTGAAAGCCTTCACCATGGAACCAATGTTGCGCCTGCGCTCAAGCAGGCCAGCACTTTCCAGTTGAGCCAATGCGTCTCGCACCACATGTCGCTTGGCTGCGAACCTTTCCATCAGCTCATCTTCGACAAGACGCACTCTGGGAGCCAACAGACCCAGAACAATGTCTTCCTCCAATGTCGCGGCAATCACGGATGCACCGTCCTCGGATGGACGGCGCTCCTTGGCAAAAGCGCCCGTCGGCATATGAACTTAACTCCTTGGAATCGAACCCTTGCGCTGCGTCGCGGTCAAGAAATCAAAGTCTGCGCCACGATCGGCCTGCAAAACAGTTTTCTTGAACAGATGCGCGTAACCACGCTCTGCCACAGGAACTTGAACAGGCTTCGCATTCTGACGCATAGCCAGCTCTTCATCGCTGACCAGCCATTCAATGCAGCGCTCGCGCACCGACAGGCGAATTCTGTCCCCGGTTTGCACCCAGGCCAATGGTCCGCCAATCGCCGCCTCTGGCGTCACATGCAGGACGATGGTGCCGAAAGCGGTGCCGCTCATACGGCCATCGGAAACACGCACCATGTCTTTCACGCCTTGGGCAGCGAGTTTCTTGGGAATGGGCAGGTAACCCGCTTCCGGCATCGCCGCTGCTTTGGGACCGATATTCTTGAGCACCAGCACATCCTCGGCCTGAACATCAAGCTCGGGCGAGTCGATACGAGCGGCCAGATCCTCTGCATTCTCGAAGACAACGGCACGGCCCTCATGTTCCATCAGCTCGGGGTTGGCTGCGGACTGCTTGATGATGGCGCCTGCCGGGGCAAGATTGCCGTGCAGCACGGCAATGCCTCCCTGTGGATACAAAGGGGCATCCAAAGTCTTGACCACATGCTGCTTGAAGCCTGGGCCGGCCGCCTCCAGCTCCTCGCCCAGGGTGCGCCCCGTCACGGTCAGAGCATCCAGGTGCAGCAGGGGCTTGAGCTCTCGAAGCAGGGTATGCATGCCGCCGGCTGCATGAAAGTCCTCCATGTAGTGGTCGCCGGAAGGCTTGAGATCGAGCAACACGGGAGTATTGCGGCTCATGGCGTCCAAAGCCTTGAGATCCAGCTCGTAGCCCAGGCGACCCGCGATCGCGGCCAGATGCACGATGGCATTGGTCGAGCCGCCCATGGCCAGCAGCACGCGCATGGCATTTTCGAAGGCAGCAGGCGTGAGAATCTTGTCAATGCTCAGTCCAGCACGCGCCATGTGCACGGCCACCTCACCGGATCGCTCCGCAATTCGAATGCGGTCGGCAGTAACCGCAGGAGGAGTTGCACTGCCAGGAATGCCAATCCCCAGAGCCTCTGCAATGCAGGCCATCGTGCTGGCAGTGCCCGCCACCGAGCAGGTACCCACGCTGGCGACGAGCTGATTGTTGACGTCGGAAATTTCCTCAGCATCAATTTCTTCGGCACGAAATTTTCCCCAGTAGCGCCGGCAATCGGTGCACGCACCCACTCTTTCGCTTCTATGCGATCCCGTGAGCATGGAGCCGGTCACCAGTTGCACTGCCGGCAGTCCGACCGAAGCGGCTCCCATCAGTTGAGCCGGCACCGTCTTGTCACACCCCCCGATCAACACGACCGCATCCATGGGTTGCGCTCGCAGCATCTCCTCCGTGTCCATGGACATGAGGTTGCGCAGATACATGCTGGTCGGCTGGGAAAAGCTCTCGTGCAGCGAGATGGTCGGGAAGTCCATGGGCAGACCACCTGCCATCAGGATGCCGCGCTTCACTGCCTCGATCAATTGCGGCATGTTTCCGTGACAAGGGTTGTAGGAGCTGCCTGTGTTCGAGATACCGATCACAGGCCTGTCCAGCGCCTTGTCGGTATAGCCCGCTCCCTTGATGAAGGCCTTGCGCAAAAAGAGAGAGAAACCGCGATCACCGTAGTTGGTGAGTCCTTTGGAAATGCCGCTCGAAGCGGCTTCCGGATGAATCGTGGCTTGCTGGTCTGGCTTGTTCGTCATGGGAGGGTTAACCATTGTTGATGCACTGATTATTAATAATATTATTGATTAAAAGAAAAATCGAGCGCTCAAACAAGAAAGCGCATCCCTGAAAACCCTAAAGGAGACTTCATGAAACCCACAGAACTCGTTAATCCGGGCATGCGCCGCCGCAAGCTCATTAACCTGGTTGCAACCGCCCTCGTCGCATCTGGTACATCGGGAGCAGCCTGTGCGCAAACTGACTACCCCACCAAACCCGTGAGGCTGGTAGTTCCCTATGCTCCGGGTGGAGCGACCGATGTCATCGGCCGCGTTCTTGCCAAGCAGCTTTCAGACGCACTCGGGCAGCAGTTCGTCGTCGACAATCGCGCCGGAGCTGGCGGTAGCCTTGGTGCAGGTCAAGTCGCCAAATCACCTGCCGATGGCTACACCTTGCTGATGGGTGCATTCACAAGCCACACCATCAATGCAGCGCTAACGCCTGCTGCGACTCCTTTTGACATCCATAAGAGCTTCTCTCACATCTCGGTCGTAGGTACCGTGCCGCTGGTATTTGTGGTCAACCCCAATGTTCAGGCGAAGTCCGTCAAGGAACTGGTAGCGCTTGCCAAGGCCAGCCCCGGCAGCGTCACGTTTGCATCCGCAGGCAATGGCTCGCCTCAGCATCTCTCGATCGAGATGTTCAAGCGTCAGACACAGGTTGAAGTCGTTCATGTGCCCTACAAAGGCAGCGGACCCGCTCTTTCAGATCTGCTCGGCGGTCAGGTCAATGCCATGATTGACACCGTTCCTGCCGCACAAAGCCAGATCAAGGCAGGCAAGCTCCGGGCCCTGGCCACCACGACCAAAGAACGCGTTGCCTCGATTCCAGACATCGCTACTGCCGTGGAAGCTGGATTTCCAGACATGCAGGTCAGCTCCATGTTTGCACTTTCGGCTCCTGCAGGAACTCCAGGTGCAGTCATTCAGAAGATCAATTCAGCGCTGAAAGTGATTCTGTCCAAGCAGGATGTCAAGGACTCCATGCTCGCCCAGGGCACTATTGCTACCTACAGCACGCCGGACGAGTCGGCCAAGATCATCAACGCCGAATACGCCAAGTGGGCCCGATTGATCAAAGACAGCGACATCAAGGCTGAATAAGCGAAGATAACGGAGCTCCAGGACGCTGCAGCTCCGCTACCTATACTGCTGTGGTGGAAGCCAACCTATCAACCAAAGACCTGAGAGCGGTAGTAGCCCTGAGCCAGACCAAGAGCTTTGGTCAAGCCGCCCTCCTGGTTCACCTCTCCCAATCTGCGCTGTCGGCCCTGATTGCGCGTGTGGAAGCCCAGATCGGAGCAAGACTGTTTGAGCGCACCACTCGCGCTGTCGAGCTGACCGATGCGGGGCATGTTTTTATTGCCCATGCCCAGGAGATCTTGCGAGATACGCAGCGAGCTCTACGGGCCGTGACGGACACCGTCCAGCTCAGAACGGGATCGGTGACGGTTGCCGCACTCCCCTCTTTGGCTGCCTCGCTGCTGCCAAAGGTCTTTGCCGAATTCACGCGGATTCATCCCGGGGTACGCTTGTCCTTGCTTGATACCTTATCTGGCCCTGCGTTTGATCTCGTTCGTGATGGCAAGGTCGACTTTGCACTCACTGCAGCAGATCCCAAGCAAGAAGACCTCGCCTATGAGCAATTGATGGAGGACCAGTTCTTTCTCATCTGTCCCGATGACCACCCTCTATCCAAGCAGGCAGGTCCCGTCGCGATCGAGAACACCCTGGACTATCCGCATGTCTCCATGCCCAGTTCTGCCAGCGTCCGGCAGTACATTGATGCGGATCTGCACTCAAAAGGGCTTTATTTCGCTCCTGTCTTTGAAGTTGACCATATTGCAACCATCGGCGCCTTGGTCAGTGCTGGTCTGGGCATCAGCGCACTGCCTGAAACAGCCGTATCGCTGTTGCAAGCTGGCCGCCTTGTGCAGATTCCTTTGTCGCCCCCTGGAATTCAACGCCCCTTGGGCATGGTGATGCGCCGCCACGCACCTCGAAGCTCGGCGGCCAAGGCATTGGAGGCGTTAATCAGAGCGAGCCTGCACAACCTGGCCTCTCATTCAAGCTAGAGCACTGCTGCAGATTCCGCAAAAGAGAGAGGTCGAAGGGAATGTAAAAAATTCTCCACGAATCGTGTCGATTCTCATTGAGTCTTGTACTCGCCTCCACAAACAATCAACGGCTTAGCGCTGCGTGAAGAGGCTAGTTTTGTACCCGCTTCTCACTGAGTGTTGTACTTTCCGGAATTTTTCTCACTCAGTTTTGTATTTTCCGAGATGGCAGGTTCAGAAGCCTGGGCACAACCAACGTGGCCAGCAATTTCTGACCGACTGCCCGCTGCCTTCATAGCCGAACTGGCTGGGAACTTCGGAACGAGGATGGATTACCGCAAACTGGCACACAACCTGCTTAAACCAAGCATCTTGTATACATTTGGGTATTCATCATGCTGATTGGTTCATTTGAAGATTGGAAGCGGGCTTATCAAGAAGGCGCTGACCCTGCTGCATTGCTTGAGCAGCAGCGTCGTAGTCTGGCAAGAGATGACTCGGCCTGGATCAGCATTGCCAGTGACGCGCAATTGAAAGCGCAGTTGCTGCAACTGGAGGCACTTCAGCAAACCCAAGGCCGTGAGCGTCTGCCTTTGTACGGCATCCCCTTTGCGGTCAAGGACAACATCGATGTAGAGGGCTTTGTCACCACGGCGGCCTGCCCTGCTTTCGCCTACCAGGCACAGCGCGATGCTGTGGCCGTTCAGCGTCTCAGGCAAGCCGGGGCCATTGTTCTGGGCAAGACCAATCTGGACCAGTTTGCCACCGGTCTCGTCGGAACGCGCTCACCATTTGGTGCCGTTCCCAATACGTTTGACAGCAGACTTATTTCCGGCGGCTCCAGCTCAGGCTCGGCATCTGTGGTGGCGCGTGGTCTGGTTCCATTTGCCCTGTCCACGGACACGGCTGGATCGGGCCGCATTCCTGCGGCCTTCAACCAGATCGTCGGAATCAAGCCCACTCCCGGTGCAGTGCCCGGCACTGGTTTGGTGCCTGCCTGTCGCACGCTGGACTGCATAGGCGTTCTGGCGCTGAATGTGGCCGATAGCGCTCAGGTCCTGTCACTCATGGAAGGGCCTGACACACAGGACAGCTATGCCCGCTCACGCCCCTTCATCGCCAAACATACCCCGCTGTCTCAACTGCGCGTGGGGGTGCCTGATGCACGCAAGCTTTCCAGCGACTATGAGGATGCATTTGCTGCGTTTCTTGCACATCTGAGGCCGCAAACCGAACGGGTACAAGCCTTGCCCTTCGATGCACTGTTTGAAGTCGCCAATCTGCTGTATTACGGCCCCTGGGTGGCTGAGCGGGTTGTCGGAGCACGTGGAATATACGAACAACAGCCAGAAGCCTTGCTGCCAGTGATTCGCCAGGTTCTGGACGTACACCAGCGCTTCAACGCTGCCGATACCTTCAATGCCCAGTACCAGTTGCAAGACCTCAGACAGCAAGCCGAGAATATCTGGCAAGAATGTGATGTGCTGTGTGTTCCTAGCGCACCGCGCCACCCATCCATGGCCGAGGTGGACGCTGACCCGATCGGCGTCAACTCGGAGATGGGAACCTATACCAATTTCGTCAATCTTCTCGGTTGGTCGGCGATCGCAATCCCTGCATCGCAACTGCCAGACGGCCTGCCCTTTGGCATCACCTTGATAGCGCCGGGCTGGCGCGAGCCTGATCTGGTGCGCTGGGCTCAGCAGTTGGAAGCACAAACCAATCTGTGTGCCGGCGTTACAGGCCTTCCCGCCCAAAACGCTGGCTCACTGCCCACATGGCGGGTACCGACACAAGGCGAGACCATCGAAGTAGCCGTGGTGGGTGCACATCTGCGCGGCATGCCTCTCAATCATGAATTGCTGGCTTGTGGTGCGCGCTTTCGCGAGGAGACGAGCACCGCCTCGGACTACCGCCTGTATGCGCTGCAAGGCACAGTACCTCCCAAACCTGGAATGGCACGGTCAGACGAAGGGGCTGCCATCACCGTTGAAGTGTGGGATATGCCAATTGCCAACTTTGGCCACTTTGTAGCCGGCGTTCCAACGCCTCTGGGCATTGGTTCGGTGCAGCTGAAGGATGGACGCAGCGTGAAAGGCTTTATCTGTGAAGGCCACGCATTGACGCAGGCCCGGGACATCACCACGTTCGGCGGCTGGCGCGCGTACTGCCAGTCTCTGTGAAGCACGCTGCGGCGCACAGCCCCGTGCGCGGCGCCGCAGCCAAAGAAAAAACAAGGAGCCCATATCATGTCTTCCACCAGCCTGGCCAGCCTTGCTTACGAAAAACTACGCCAAGCCCTGGACAATTTTCAATATGTGCCTGGTGACCGCTTTAGCGAAAACGAAGTTGGCGCGGATCTCGGCATGAGCCGAACCCCTGTGCGCGAGGCACTCGTACGCCTGCAGCGCGAAGGATATATCTCCGTCATACCCAAGCTCGGCTGGATCGTGAACAGCATTGACTTCACGATGTTCGAGCAGTTGTACGATGTGCGTTCAGTACTGGAATGCGCAGCGCTGGATCTACTTGTTCAGACCCCCGACCTGGAAATACGCCTGCATGAGCTGACCGCGCTGTGGTGCATCCCCGCGCCACAACGGCTGTCTGAAATAGCCACTGTCTCGCGCAACGATGAGCAGTTTCACATGGCCTTGGTGGCGGCCAGCGGCAATCAGGAAATGGCCCGCATCCACCGAGATATCACGGACCGAATTCGTATCGTGCGGCGTCTGGAATTCACGCGCAACTACCGCATTGACGTGACCTACGAGGAGCACGGCGACATCCTCAGATCATTGTTAAGCCGCGACGGCTTGCAGGCCAAGTCGTTGCTGCAGCAACATATCCGCGTGAGCCGTGACGAGGTAAAAAACATCACCTTACATACCCTGCAGAATGCAAGGCAGAAGCAGCCTTCCCTCTAAGTTTCACGAGCACTGCCGTTGATCTTTGGCTCACCGATGCTGCAGCAAAGCCTGCAGCAGCACTCCATCCTCTTGAGCCAGCGCATTCAGGATGCTGAAGTGATCCGCGCCTTCTATGGCTACTTCTGCATCACCCTCCATGCCACAACGATAGGCCGCAAAGGCTTGACTCTGCGCCTGCAATTGGGGAAGTTCTGCTGTTCCATAGGCTGTCACAAACGGCTTGCGTGTTGCAGGCAGGCATAAGGGACTCAGTTGCTCGATTTCAGCGCCAGACAGCCGGAGCGCCTGGTTCAGGTAGGTATGAGCAATCGGTGCCAGGTCGTAGATTCCGCTGATGCCCAGGCCTGCAACCACTCCCTCGCAATTCAGGCCCATTGCAGTGAGATGACCACCCGCGGACCAACCGCATAGCAAGATGCGTCCGTTGCCTCCCTGCTGCAATGCATGGCGGCGCACAGCCGCGATGCCTGATCTCACCTGCTCCACGATCTGAGTCAGCGTGGTCTCGGGAGCCAGCGTGTATCCAATCAGAGCAGCATGCAGTCCATGCGCGAGCGCGCCCTGAGCCACAAACCGAAAAGTGTTCTTGTGGCGCATCTGCCAGTAGCCGCCGTGAATGAACAGCAGCGTGCTGGCACCGGACTCGCCCTCAAAGAAGTCGTAGCGCAAACGCTCTGCCGTTCCAAACGGCACATCCAGTTGTCCAGCGGATCTCTGCACCAGCTCCACACTGCGGGCTTCGAAATCAGCGAGCTGCCGAGCACTGTCGGCGACGGCACGGGTATTGTCGTAGGCCGCATCACGCGCGACCTGCGGGAGGTTCAATAAACAGTCCAGCATCAAGCGGCCTTGGCATGATGAGCCACATGACTGCTGAGCATTTCCGTCAGCTCCTTGCGCACCAGGTTGAATTCTGGTGCCGTGATATGGCGCGGGCGCTCCAGTGGAATGCGATAGTCACGCTCCACACGACCTGGACCGGCCGTCATGACCACCACGCGGTCAGCCAGCAAAACAGCCTCCTCCACTGCATGGGTGACAAAAATCACGGTCAGCCTGGTCTTTTCCCAGATATCCAACAGCTCCTGCTGCAGCACTTCGCGAGTCAGCGCATCCAGTGCACCGAAAGGCTCGTCCATGAGCAGCACTTCACACTCATTGGCCAGCGCTCGCGCGATCGATACGCGCTGCTTCATGCCGCCTGACAGCTGGTTGGGGAAATGATCTGCAAACTTGGTCAGTCCCACCATGTGCAGATAGTGATCCGAGATTTCTTTGAGCTTGACCTCCGTTAGGCCCCGTTGCTTGGGGCCGAATGCAATGTTCTGACGCACCGTGAGCCATGGAAACAAACCATAGTCCTGGAAGACCATGCCTCGATCCGGGCCGGGCTCGGAAATAGGCGTGTGATACATCTTGGCCACGCCCGTGGAGACTTTCTCAAAGCCCCCCATGATGCGCAGCAGCGTGGATTTCCCACAGCCCGAAGCACCGATCAAGCAAATGAATTCGCCCTTCTGGATCTTCAGGTTCACTTCCTTCAGAGCGTGGATGGGGCGACCATTCAAACTGAAGACCTTGCTGACATTGGCAATGTCCAGAATGGGGGCAGGAGTACGGTGAGCAAGGATTTCAGACATTGTGTTGCGGGCTCCACTTGAGCAGACGATTGTTGAGGGCGACCAGCAGACGGTCGGTGACAAAGCCAGTGAAGCCGATGACGACCATGCCGGCAATCACCACATCAGTGCGCGAGAGCATGCGACCATCCATGATGGCCGCACCCAGTCCTTCGGGAACGCCCGTCATCTCACCGACCACGATCAAAAACCATGCAATGCCGTGACCCAGGCGCAGGCCATTGAAGATGGATGGCATGGCCGCTGGCAGCACCACCTGACGAAACATGGAAGCGCCCTGACAGCCCAGCATGGCTGCGGCCTCAAACAGACGAGGCTCCACCGACTTCACGCCAAAGGTGGTGTTGATGACAATAGGAAAAAATGCCCCGAGGAACACCAGGAAGATGGCCGCGTTGGGGCCGACACCGAAGAAGATCATTGACAGCGGAAGCCATGCCGTCACAGGCACAGGGCGCAACATTTGCAGCGTGGGGTCTACAAAACGGCGTACGGCGGCGTTCTTACCGATCACCAGGCCCAGGGGTATGCCCAGCAGAGCAGCCAGTCCAAAAGCTCCGTAAACACGAGACATGGACTTCAACCAGTGAATGCCCAGAGTTTCGCTGAAGGCATCGTCATAGATGCCGCCAAACGCGAAGTCCCACAGCATCAAGCCGACTTCCTTGGGTGAAGGAACCAGCATGGTTCCGGTCGCACGCACGGCCAAGTCCCAAGCGATCAGCAACAACAGCGGAAGCACGGCAGGCACCAGCCAGGTTGTCATCCAAACCTTGGCGGCATTGGGTTGCGGCGGCATAACGAGATCCGCGGACGTTGAAGCAGCGTGATTGATGGGCACTGCGGGCGCCACAGCCGCATGTGCTTGAGGGTCAAGAGTGGAGGATGACATGGCTAGGATTCCAAAAGCAGGCAATAACAGCTCAACAGCGTCAAGGCCTGACCGCGTCGTGCACAGCCAGGCCTCGCCGCGTTACTTCGGGTTGAAACCCGTCACGATGAAGCTGCTGTAATCAGGCAACTTACGAATCTGCTTGCGCTCCAGCATCAGCGAGCCGTAGTACTTGCTGCGGTTGATCCAGTCCTGATCGATCTTCCATGTCAGCTCTACATTGTCTGCAGCCAGATTGGCCACATCGGCGGGCAGACCCAGCTTGGCGCCCGCCATCTGTACCAGTTCAGGACGATGGGCCATGGCGTATTCGGAGGCCTTGCGGTGAATCTCTAGGAATACCTTGGTCAGTTCCGGATCGCTTTTGACAGTGTCGGCATGGGTGGTCATGACCATGTTGACCTTGCCCGTGGGCGTGCTGTAAGGAAACTCGAGAACCTTGCCCACACCGCGAATAGCGCTGATGGAAGGGCCAGGTTCTGCGCCCACATACCCATCGATATCTCCACGCTCCAACGCACCCGCCATTTCACTGAAGGACACGCGCACGGACTTCACATCCTTGAGCGTCATGCCTTCAGCCTTCAGACGATCCAGAAACACGGCTTCCTGCGTGGAGCCGGGAAGAATGCCCACTCGCTTGCCTTTGAGCGCCTTGAAGTTGCCAATACCGCTGTTCTTGCCCACCACAATCGCCATACCGCCATTGCAGGTCGGCGCAACTATGACTACCGGCTCGCCCGCCGCAGCCCCCAGGGTGGCTGCGGCCAGACCATAAGTACCGAAATCCACAGATTTGGTCACTACCGCATTCTTGCCATCGGTAGGTGTTTCAAACGGAATGACTTCGATCTTGTAGCCCGCCGGCGTGAACTTATCGTAGAAATAAGGCGTGATGCCATGAATAAGTTTGAGCGTCCCCACCTTGATGACCTTGTCAGCGGCCTGTGCTGGAGCCGTCACCGACAAGGCCATGGCAGTAGTAGTCAAAGAAGCGAGCAAAAGACGGCGAGACAGCATGGCAATTCCTTTGTAGAGGAGTCAAAGAGAGAACGCGTGCCACTTGAATACATGCCTGTACACAAGTGCTTTAAACACTCCAAGCAAGCACCGTGCCAATCGAGCTTCCTCTTTGAAAATTGCCGAATTCCCTCACCAAAACACCGTTTTCGTGCGTCCATCCCCGTGGACATGCGCTATTCCAGCCCACCATGCACCGAAATGGACTACGAAATTCTCGTACCACTCCAAAGTTGAAGACCTCAGAACTTAGGTCGGTGATATCAATCGCCAACACAGCACTAGGTGTTTAGTCCTGGCATTTGATGGAGCGGAGCGAGTTTGAAGCGTTTGGGTGAGATAGCCCCCTGAATCTCCGGACACAGTCCATCGCTTATCTTCGAGATAGGCATAGGACTGTGCATATGATTAGGCATACAGAGACGATTGAGGTCATCACCCGAGACCAGCGCAGGCGGCGCTGGTCGGCTGCCGAGAAGGCTGCCTTGGTTCGCAAGACGTATGAACCGGTCATGAGCGTCTCGCTCGTGGCCCGCCAGGAGGGCGTGTCGGCGAGCTTGCTATTCACTTGGCGGCGATTGGATCGCGAAGGCGCACTGGTGGCCGTGAGCGCCGGCGAAGCGGTTGTGCCGGCTTCGGAACTCGCCGCAGCTCGCGCCGAGATCGCCAAGCTGCAACGTGTGCTGGGCAAAAAGACCTTGGAGAACGAGATCCTCAAGGAAGCCGTGGAGCTTGCCGCAGCAAAAAAGTGGATTGCGCGCTCGCCCTTGTTGCCTGGGGACGACCAATGAAGTCGGCCTGCTCGGTGCTGGGCGTGGCGCGCTCGAATCTGCATGTGCGGCATCACCGCTCTGGCGACTGGCAAGACAGCCGCAGAGGCCGCACTTCGATCCAGGATGAGCTCTTGCTGGCCGAGCTGCGGCGCCACATTGCCGAGTTGCCCAGCTATGGCTATCGCAGCGCCGGTGCGCTGCTCAATTGAGAGCGACGTTCGCAAGGCCAACAGGCGCTGAACCACAAGCGCATCTACCGAGTCATGGCGCTGCATCGACAGCTGTTGCCCAAGGCGCCCAAGCGACGGCATTCGAGCCGCATTCACGATGGCCAGGTCAGTGTGCCGATGAGCAACATGCGTTGGTGCTCTGACGGCTTTGAGATTAAGTGCGATTCGGGCGCGTGCCAGCTCCGTTCCTACTGCGCTCGGACAATGGACTGGTCTTCACCAGCCGCAGCTTCACGGCCCTGAGCAGAATGGCTTGGTCGAGCGGGTGATTCGTACGCTCAAGGAGCAATGCGTGCATCGGCACCGGTTCGAATCGCTGCAGCATGCCAGCCGCCTGATTGGAGATTGGATCAACTTTTACAACCACCGGCGCCCGCACCAGGCGCTGAACATGAGAACACCCGCTGAGGCATTTGCATTAGCGGCCTGACCTGTGCAGGTTCTGCTGGGTCAATATAGGATCTTCTTGCGCTTGCGTTTCCTTCTATCTTTGGGATTGGACTCCAGAGTCAGACGCTACTCAAATCCGGGGGGACGTCGCTAGGCCTGCCCTGATTCAGTCCCGAGTTGTCACACTGATTTTCCTGTGCAGTAAACGCATAGACGAAGGAAGCTCGTATGACTGGAAATGTGCTTTACTTGGACTTCGATGGTGTGTTGCACCACGGCGATGTTTACTGGTCACCGAGGAAGGGCCCCTACATAGACCCCACTGTCAAACAGAATCTCTTTGCATATACCGGGCTTCTCGAAGAATTACTGTCGCCATACCCAAATCTTGCTATCGTTTTATCGACATCCTGGGTGTTGAAGTACGGTTGTTATGGTGCGGCGAAACGTCTCCCATTCAGTCTTCGCCAAAGAGTCATCGGAGCCACATTTCACTCCCAAATGCGTAGCGAAGATTTTGACAATGCATCAAGGGGAATGCAGGTGTGGTCAGATGTTTACCGGCGTCAACCTGCTGACTGGCTTGCGTTGGATGATGACTACCTCCAGTGGCCGGCCTGGTGCCGCGACAAACTCATTCGTACCCGCCCTCACTTAGGCCTAAGTTGCCCAGACACACAAAAACTTCTCAGATTGAAGCTCTTGGATATGTCTAAGACCACTTCAATTGACCAGTAAGCCGAACAGACATTTGATGGTCAGACAAAACTGGATGGCAGTATCTGAGAAAGTGCGATTGCGACCACGCTTGTCGCTTGGATGGGCGAACCACGGTATGCCCTGGTCCAGCCAGATGGTCAAGTCGCCTCGGGCCTTCAATGCTGCGTTGTACGCCTTCTAGTTTGTGGTGCGGTAACGCTTGCGCCCCCAGCTCGATTCACCCATCTGACAAGCCTACTGCACTACGAAGCTGGTGCTATGCAACAACGCCAGTAGCGTTTGTCTTTTAGACTTGTCCAGCGCTACCACGTCGTAGGTGTTGATTTCCACCCAGAAGTGACCCACTAGCCCCCTGTTTTTCCATCTCAATCTGACCCACGCATTAACCCTAGCC